>JBFGZI010000337.1:0-2778 GCA_041586855.1 Oceanisphaera sp.
AGAACGCATAGCTGGCTAAATCGTTTCCGACGCATCCTGATCCGCTGGGAACGAAAAACAGAGACGTATCTGGCTATGCTGCAGTTGGCCTGCGGCATCATCACTTGGCGAGCCACAGGCCTACTGGAATAGGTTCTTAATAAAAATCTGATCTTTCTCAAGCCCGAATTCAGAGGCAACCCCCGCTCACTCAGGTTTATCAGACAGGCAAAAAGCAAGACCTGACCCTACCCGCTCAGTAATCAAACCCCGGCTGCGCTTTCACGCCGGCGTCGAAGGCGTGCTTGATGGGCTGCACTTCGCTCACTGTGTCGGCAAGCTCGATGATGGATCTGTGGCAGCCACGGCCGGTGATGATCACGTGCTGGTGTTTGGGGCGGTTTTTCAGCGCCGTCAGCACCCGATCCAGGTCCAGATAGTCATAGGCCACCATGTAGGTGAGTTCGTCCAGCAGCACCAGATCGATGCTGGGGTCGGCCAGCATTTTTTCCGCCGGCAGCCAGGTCTGCTCGCAGGCGGCGATATCCTGCTCCCGGTTCTGGGTTTCCCAGGTAAAGCCGGTGTTCATTACCACGAAGGGCACGCCTACTTTTTCCAGCAGGTTGCGCTCGCCGCATTCCCAGCCGCCCTTGATGAACTGCACCACGGCCGCGCTTTTACCGTGGCCCACGGCCCGGGTGACGGTGCCGAAACCGGCGGTGCTCTTGCCCTTGCCGTTGCCGGTGATCACCATCAGTATGCCGTGCTCAACGCTGGCCGCAGCCACCCTGGCGTCTACCGCTTCTTTCACTTTCTGCTGCCGCTGCTGGTGGCGTTCAGCCTTTACCTGGTCGCGGTTGTTGTCGTTTGCTTCGCTCATGGGGTTCCTTATTGCATGCAGTTTTGTAGTAATTCCAGATTGAGATGTTGCTCCAGGGTGTCGGCCAGCCGGTTCAGGTTAACCTCCCGGATGGCGTTCTGATCCTGCGCCTGCCGGCTGTTATCGAGGCCGGCCCAGGCCAGCAATTGATTGCAGGCATCAACACTGTCGAACAGGCCGTGCAGATAGGTGCCCAGCACCTGGCCGTCGTCCGACAGCATACCGTCGGCAAAGCCGGTCACTTCCGGTTCGCCATCGGGACCGAGGGGAAACAGCCGAAAGGGCTGGATCTCCGCCTCCAGCAGCCGGCTGTGGCCGCAGTGAATTTCATAGCCTTTTACGGTGCAGCTTGCGCCCTGTTCACCACTCAGTTGCAACGTGCCCACCACATTACGCAGCTGTTTATGCACTTGCAACTCGGTATCTATCGGCAGGTAGCCCAGGCCGGCGCTGTCGCCCGCCTCGCCTTCCACACCCAGCGGGTCACGGATGTGCCGGCCCAGCATCTGGTAGCCGCCACAAATACCCAGCAGCTTGCCGCCATAACGCAGGTGACGATCCAGCACCTGGCCCCAGCCCTGCGCCTGCAGGGCGGCCAGATCGTCGCGCACCGCCTTGCTGCCGGGCAAAATAATCAAGTCCGCCGCCGGACAGACAGCCGGATCGGCACCGATGTGCATCAGGGTCAACTCTACTCGCGGGTGCAGCCGCAACGGATCAAAGTCGGTATGGTTGCTGATGCGCGGTGTCACCAGCACCAGCACCCTGAGCGGCCGCTCGTCGTCGCTGGTGGTGGCGGTGCGGCTCATGGCGTCTTCGGCGTCCAGCTGCAGGTTGTCGAGATAGGGCACCACGCCCAGCACCGGCTTGCCGGTCATCTCTTCCAGCATGGTCAGGCCGTTTTGCAGCAGGGCGATGTCACCGCGAAAACGGTTGATCACAAAACCCCGGATGCGCGCCTGCTCCGCCTCGCTCAGCAGCATCAGGGTGCCCACCAATTGGGCGAAGACGCCGCCCTTGTCGATGTCGGCCACCAAAATCACCGGGCAGTCCGCCGCCTCGGCAAAGCCCATGTTGGCGATATCGTTGTCGCGCAGGTTGATCTCGGCCGGGCTGCCCGCCCCTTCCACCAGCACCAGCTGATGCCGCCGGCGCAGCCGCTCGAAGGAGTCCAGCACCGCTGCCAGCATCCGCTGCTTGTAGTATTTGGCCTCGGGCCCGAAAAAGTCTTTCGCCTCCATCACCGACAGTGCCCGCCCCTGCACTATCACCTGAGCCTGGGTGTTGCTCTGGGGTTTGAGCAGAACAGGGTTGAAGTCGGTTTCGGCCGGCAAATAACAGGCCGCCGCCTGCAGCGCCTGGGCCCGGCCGATTTCGCCGCCGTCTATGGTTACCGCGCTGTTCAGCGCCATGTTCTGGGGTTTGAACGGCGCCACCTTGATGCCGCGCCGGGCAAAGAGCCGGCATAGCCCGGCCACCAGGGTGGTTTTGCCGGCATCCGACGCCGTGCCCTGCACCATCAGGCAGTGGGCGCGGCCGTCTGGTCGGGGCAAAAATGATGAGGTCATGTGCCTGTCCTTGCCGCGTATTAGGTAATGAGTATTGGGTACTAACGAGTCTGGGGCGGCACCATAGCACAGCAGGCGAAAGATGTAAGCGGCTAGCCAAGGGCCTCGAAGGCGTGGGCACAAAACGGGTCCAGCTGGCTGTCGTAACCGGAGAAACCAGGAGACAACTTATACAAATCCCAGTAATGATCTGGTCATATTGAGGCCCCTGACCAGAGGCAACACAGCCGCCTCCCTCGACACGCCACTGGTAAATGACACTCACCGTTGCAGCCTACTGCGAACATTCACTGGATGTTCGGTCAGGCTGCAACCGTTCGTCACGGCGAGACAAGCTCGCCCCATGGGGGC
>JBFGZI010000338.1:0-2772 GCA_041586855.1 Oceanisphaera sp.
AACCCAGGACACCATGTAATCCTTGGGCGGACGCTGATAACGCTGGTGATACAGCTGCAAAAAGCGGGCACGGAAGGTCGGCACGTCTACCTTGATCGGACACTGGCTGGAGCAGGCCTTGCAGGCCAGGCAACCGTCCATCGCCTCTTTGACTTCGTGGGAAAAATCGTATTCACCGCGGCTTTTTTGCCAGGTGTATTTCACCCGCTCCACCAGCCCCTTGACGCTGGCGCTGCGGCTCATTACCGCCGCCTCTTCGGCCATGGGGTCGAAGCCCTGGGCCGAGAGCTGGCGCAGCCATTCCCGCACCAGACCGGCCCGGCCCTTGGGCGAATGGCGGCGGTCGGCGGTCAGCTTCATCGAGGGGCACATTGGGGATCGCACATCGAAGTCGAAACACAGGCCGTTGCCGTTGCAGTCCATCGGCTGGGTAAAGCCGTCGCGCACATGGACCGGGATCTGCCGGTCATAGAAGCCGCGTTTGGTGGCGTCTACCGAGACCAGCTGATCCAGGCTGTCGAGCGGGGTACAGATCTTGCCGGGGTTGAGCCGGTTGAAGGGATCGAAGGCCGACTTGATACGGCGCAGCTCGGTAAACAGGGTTTCGCCGAAGAAGGTGGGGCTGTATTCGGAGCGATAGCCCTTGCCGTGCTCGCCCCACATGAGGCCGCCGTATTTGGCGGTGAGCGCGTTCACCTGGTCGGAGATTTTGCGCAGCATCACCTCCTGCTCCGGATCCGTCATGTCCAGCGCCGGGCGCACGTGCAGTACGCCTGCGTCCACATGGCCGAACATGCCGTATTGCAGGCCGTGCTCGTCCAGCAGGTTACGGAATTCGACAATATAGTCGGCCAGGTTTTCGGGCGGCACGGCCGTGTCTTCCACGAAGGCCACCGGTTTCTTGCGGCCCTTGGTGTTGCCGAGCAGGCCCACCGCCTTCTTGCGCATGCCGTAGATGCGGTTGAGCGAGGCCAGATCGTCACACACCTGATAGCCAATGATGCCCGCCTCTCCCCGTTCGATCAGGCCATCGAGCCGGGCACAGAGCGCCTCGACCTTTTCGCGCTGGGCGTCCCCGTCCTGATCGGCATATTCCACCATGTTGAGGCCGTCCATCACCTTGCCCGGCACGTCCCGAATGAGATCGCTTACCGAATGCCAGATGATGTCTTCCCGCGCCAGCCCCAGTACCTTCGAGTCCACGGTTTCCACCGACAGCGCCCTGGCCTCTACCATCAGCGGCGCATTACGCAGTGCCGACTGAAAGCTGTCGTACTTGACGTTGACCAGGGTGCGATAGGTCGGGATGGGGGTGAGATCGAGCCAGGCTTCGGCAATAAAGGCCAGCGAGCCTTCGGAGCCACACAGGATGCGGGTCAGATCCAGGGTATGGCTGGCCTTGTCGTAGACGTGTTTGAGATCGTAACCGGTGAGAAAGCGATTCAGCTTGGGGAAACGCTTTTCTATTTCACCGGCGTTGTCGGTCACGCTGTGATAAACGCAGCGATACAGCTCCGCTTCCCGGCTGTCTTCCGCCAGCTTCTTGTCCAGCGCCTCGCCGGAGACAGGGCCGGTTTCGATGATGGTGCCGTCCACCAGCACGGCGGTGACGCCCAATACATGATCCGAGGTTTTACCGTAGACCAGAGAGCCCTGACCGGAGGCATCGGTGTTGATCATGCCACCCAGGGTCGCCCGGTTGCTGGTCGACAGGTCCGGCGAGAAGAAGAGATTGTGTGGTGCCACCAGCTGATTGAGCCGGTCTTTGATCATGCCGGTCTGTACCCGCACCCGACGACCGTCAGCATCGATTTTGAGCAGCTGGTGCATGTGGCGGGACAGGTCCACCACTATGTTGTCGTTCAGCGACTGGCCGTTGGTGCCGGTGCCACCGCCTCGGGGCGCAAACTTGATATCCTGATAGGCGGTTTTGGTCGCCAGCCCCAGCATGACCACCAGATCCTGAGTCGAGCGGGGAAACACCACCGCCTGGGGCAGGCTCTGATAGACGCTGTTGTCGGTGGCCACTGCCAGCCTGCTGGCATAGCTGCGTTCAATATCGCCACGAAAGCCGCTCTCGGCCAGTGCGTCGAGAAAAGCAAAATAGGTAGGGGTTATCTGCTGCTGCAGATCTATCCTTGGGATCATAACGGCCTGTTCCCTGTCATTCGTTAAATACGCCCGGAGTGGCGGCCAGTATACACTCAGCAACAATGGGTCACTAGTACGGGGACCTATCACAATCACCAAGCGAGAGGCCGGAGGTGTGAGGTGTGAGGTGTGAGGTGTGAGGTGAGAGGTGTGAGGTGTGATTATCCTCACTTCTCACTTCTCACTTCTCACCATATCATCGGTGATCAGGTGATTAATAAAAAAGGCGAACAGGGCCGCGCGGGAGTCCAGCCCCAGCCTGGCATACAGGTGTTTGCGGTGATTTCTGACCGTGCCCACGCCGATACCCAGCTCGGCGGCGATGGCATCGTTATCCTTCCCCTGCACCAGCAGCACCGCTACCTGTCGCTCGCGCCGGGTCAATCGGGCCTGGCCAAAGCTGGCCAGCGCCTGCTCGACCCGGGCCCGCATGTCGGTCTGCTCCGGCGGAGCCTGTGCCATGGCGCCGCCCCCTTTGGGCCAGTGCTGGCGACAGAGGGCACCAAGCACCGGTAACAGCCGACGCAGCCGGGCCTGCTCTTCCCTGTCGAAAGGACGAGGGGCCAGCCGGCCGAGAAACAACGTCAGCCACTGCCCTTCCCCCAGCGCCACCACCAGCCC
>JBFGZI010000339.1:0-2771 GCA_041586855.1 Oceanisphaera sp.
CGGCTTATACCAAACTGATTAAATAACTGATCTATTTGGTTGCTCTGCAAAGGTCGGACAAAGGGCCCGCTCCGCCGACACGCCGTGAATACCTCCATGTAGGCTCAGCCGCACCATCCGTGGTGCGGCCGGGAAGTGCTCCTGCCGTCCAGGCATTCCCGCCATCCATGGCGGTCAGATGGTCGGCTGAGCAGATCCCTTTGCCCTCCCTGATGCTGCAGAGCCATCTGTTGGCACTGTCTACAGGCAACTCGAAGCTCAGGAAGAGGCAACAGAGACGACCTCCCACGACCGTGAAATGCCAGGGCCGAAAAATGCTCCTGCCGTTCCGGCATTCCCGCCATCCCTGGCGGTCAGACGGCATTTCCGAGCCCCCAGGGGGCGAGCTTGTCTCGCCGTGACGAACGGTTGCAGCCTGACCGAACATCCAGTGAATGTTCGCAGTAGGCTGCAACGGTGAGTGTCATTTACCAGTGGCGTGTTGAGGGAGGCGACTGTGTTGCCTCTGAGTTCGGACTTGAGAAAGATCAAATTTTTATTCAGATTGGTATAACATCTCGTGCATGCGATGCAATAAAGTCATGCAATAAAAAAGCGCCGTCAGGCGCTTTTTTTATTGGCGGAGATTTCCGGCTTAACCGGATAACTCCCGCTTGTATTTTTCCACGGTGGCGAGGAAGGTACGCTTCTCGGTACCCCCCAGACCATCGGCCATTGGCAACTTGACCTGCATGGCGTCCACCGCCCTGTTGTTGACGTGGAACTCGTAGTGCAGGTGCGGGCCGGTAGAGCGACCGGTGTTGCCGGACAGCGCAATACGCTGGCCCCGGCGCACAGTGTCACCCGGTTTCACCAGGAACTTGCTGAGGTGCAGGAAGCGGGTGGTGTACTGGCGACCATGGCGGATCACCAGATACTTGCCGGCCAGGCGATGGTGCACAGCCTTGACCACCACACCGTCACCCGGGGCCAGCACAGGGGTACCGACAGGAACGGCAAAGTCGGTGCCCTTGTGGGGCTGAACCCGGCCGGTAATGGGGTGTTTGCGGTTCAGGTTGAAGTTGGAACTGAGGCGAGCACGACGTTCCAGAGGAATGCGAATAAAGCCCCGTTCCAGGCTTTCACCTTTCGTATCGTAAAACTTGCCGTCTTCATGGCGGAAGGCGTAATAGGTACGGCCTTTGTTGGTAATTTCCACCGCCTGCAGTTCAGACTTTCCGGTGCTCTGGCCTTCGACGAATTCACGCTGTACCAGCACCTTGAAGCTGTCGCCCTGGCGCAAATCCCGCGCAAAATTGAGCTGCCACTGAAACAGGTTGGCGACGCGCTGGATCTGGGTGGCGGAAAGGCCGGCATTCCGGGCACTGATATAGAAGCTGCCGTTGATGACCCCGCTCAGGGCCCGGCTTTCCCAGTTGCTTTCCTCTGTTCTGAGGCGGCTTTGGTAGCCCTCGCCGTCGCGGGTAAAGATGCGGGTGTGCAGTAGATCCCGCTTTATCTTGAATTCCTGCAGCAGATTATCCTGATCAATCAGCAGAGACAGAGTCTGACCCGGCTTGAGACCGTCCAGCACCTTGCCCTTGTCGGCCTCCAGCATCTTGTACATGGTGGCCAGCGGCAGCCCCAGGCCGTTGAAAATGGTGCTCAGGGTATCGCCGTTTTGCACCACATATTCCTGCCATTCGGGCTCGGTGGCGGCGATTTCATCCAGGGCGTCGACCGGCTCGACTTCACCGATCTCATCGCTGGGCAGGGTATAGAATTCGGTGTTGTCGACCTGTTCTTTGGTGGCTTTTGGCAGGTTCAGGCTGGCGGGAATGCTGATTTTGACCGGTTGCTTGATAAGGTCACCGGGTGAGGACATCATCGTCGCGCTCGTCAGCGTCAGACCGCTGAGAAGGATGATCCCATACAGGTGTCGTTTGGGTAAAGGCCTCGGCATGCTTCGCAGTTTTGATTGTATCGGGCGGAGAGGATTCATCCGGGTTACCTGTGCCTGTTGGTTGCTGAATAATGAATGCAAAAACCGCTTTATCTATCCAGGCTATAGATCCAAAGATAATAAAGCGGTCAAGGTCTATCACTATAATGGCCCGTCGTGCGGGCCACCGTGATTAGTGCGTGCTGCAATAATAAAGTTCCGTATCATACCGGATTTTATTTCAAGTTTTTAGCGTTCGTTGAGCAGGCATATTGCCATGGCGTCAGCCAGCTGGTGCATAAAGGTAAAGTAGCCATGGGGGCTCACTTCAATATCGGCTCCCAAAGGGTCCAGTATGCCGATGCGAGCCTGGGTATCACGTACCACGGCCTCAACCACGGCGGGTCTGAACTGGGGTTCGGCAAAGACGCATTGTGCCTGAGACTCCTTCAGTGCCTGATGGATACGTGACACGGTTCTGGCACCGGGAGAGCGTTCCGGGTTGACGGTAAAGTACCCGAGTGACGGTAACTGGTAATGATCTTCCCAGTAGCCGTAGGCATCGTGGAATACGAAGTAACCGATGCCGGCGGTCGGAGCCAGCCGTTCGGCCACCTGTCGGTCGGCGTCGGCCAATCCGGCCCGGAAGGCGGCCAGATTGCCTTGATAGCGATCACTATTGGCCGGATCCAGCTGACCCAGACGTTCGGCCAGCAGGCTGGCAATTTTTGCGGCGTGATGAGGATCCAGCCAGATATGAGTATCCCGCTCTCCATGCCGGTGACCGTGGCCGTCATCGTCGTTTCCGATCGAAATATTATCGGAATCATGTTCGTCATGGTGGCGGTGC
>JBFGZI010000340.1:0-2770 GCA_041586855.1 Oceanisphaera sp.
AAAAGAAATAAGGACAATACAGTGAGAGAACATTTTGGCTCACGCTTCGGCTTTATCATGGCCGCTGCCGGAGCGGCGGTGGGGCTGGGCAATATCTGGGGCTTTCCGACACAGGCGGCCAGCAACGGCGGTGGCGCCTTTCTGATCGCCTATCTGGTGCTGGTGATGATGCTGGCCTTTCCGATGCTGGTGATGGAGGTGGCCATCGGCCGTTACGGCCAGGCCAACCCGGTGGACTCGGTACGCAAGCTGGGTCGCACGCCGCTGCAAAAGGCCATGGCTTCGCTGATCGGCTATGCGGGTATGCTGGTGCCGTGCCTGGTACTGTCCTTCTACGCCATCGTGGCCGGCTGGCTGCTGGCCTTTCTGGCGGCGGCGGTGACCCGCCTTCTGGGCTGGGATACGGCTACCGAATGGTTGCAGGCCTTCGGGCTGGGACGCAACATCGTCTGGACCCTGGTGTTCTACCTGCTTACCATACTGGTGGTGCAGGCCGGGGTACGCCGGGGCATAGAACGCTGGTCGGCGCGGTTGATGCCGGCGCTGTTTGTGCTGTTCCTGCTGCTGTTCTTCTACATACTGACCCAAGACGGCGCCATGACCGGCCTGAAGCACTACCTGGTGCCGGACTTCAGCAAGGTGCTGGAACCGGATCTGCTGATCAGCGCCATGGGCCAGGCCTTTTTCTCGCTGACCATCGGCGGCTGTTCCATGTTGATGTACGGCTCCTACCTGAACAAGCAGGAAAACATTCCGCGTACCGCCTTTCAGGTGACGCTGCTCGACACCGGTGTGGCCTTTCTGGCCGGACTGGTGATACTGCCGGCGATGTTTGTGGCCATGAACAACGGCGTCACCATCTTCGCGGAAGACGGCAGCCTGCTCAGCTCCGATACCCTGGTGTTTGTGGTACTGCCGGCGCTGTTCGATACCATGGGCCCGACAGGGCTGGTGATGGCGCTGGTGTTCTTCGTGCTGATGGGCATAGCGGCGCTGACCTCATCCATTTCCATGCTGGAAGTGCCGGTGTCTTACAGTACAGAGCGGTTCAAGTCCTCGCGCCCGCTGATGACCTGGCTGCTGGGCGGCACTCTGGCGCTGTTCAGCGTCATCATCTGTCTGAACTTCGGTGCCCTGTTCGGCTTCGTGATCCGGTTGTCGACCCAGAACATTCAGCCATTGGTTGGGCTGGGCTTCTGTGTGCTGGGTGGCTGGATGTGGGGCCGGGCCAGGCTGTTTGAAGAGCTGGTGCAGGGCTCGCCCGAACTGGCGAACAGCCCCTTCTGGCGCATCTGGCCCTGGTATGTACGCATCGTATGCCCGCTGCTGGTACTGCTGGTGATCGGCTCCAGCTGGTAAGGCGTGAATAACTGTGAGGGGTGAGGGGAAAAGCAACCCATTTCCCTTGGGGTTTTGATCGCTTCCCCCCTCATCAGATTGTCGCGGTAGGTTGTGGATGAGCGAAGCGAATCCCAACGAGGAGCGGGCGAGTCTCCACAAACAGCGGCGCAGATCGGGCTCGAACCTGAGCCCCAACATTCAGCCGCCGGCAGGATGCTGGGATTCATTCTTCATCCCAGCCTACGGCTCTACAATATCCCTATTCCCTATTCCCTATTCCCTATTCCCTATTCCCTATTCCCTATTCCCTATTCCCTATTCCCGAATCCCGAATCCCGGAACTTAGTACAGCATGCTGTACAGCTTGCGACGGTAGAGGGAGGCGACCGGGTCGGCGCCCATGGTGGTGAGCATGTCCAGAAAGTGCTTTCTGGCTTCGCCAAACGCCAGATCCTTCTGCAGTACCTCGGTCAGCAACTGCAAGGCTTCTTCCTGCCGACCGGCCTGAAAATACAGTACCGCCAGCTCTTCTTTCAGTTGCAGAGACTCCGGCTCGGCGGCCAGCTTCTGCTCCAGCTCGCGCAACTCGGGGCTGTCGGCGGCTTCTTCTGCCAGCTCCAGGCGGGCCAGAATATGCTGATACTGGCTGTCCTGATCGGCCATGCCTATGGTGGTCAGCAGCTGCTTGGTTTCTTCCAGCTTGTTGAGCGCCAGAGCGGCTTCTGCCAGATAAAGGCGAATGCTTGCCGTGTCTTCCAGCGCCCGGGCCTGCTGCAGCAGACCGTAAGCGGCTTGTGGGTCCATGCCCAGCATCTGCTTGGCCTGATCCAGCAACAGTTCGGCTTCGTTGGGCTGGTAGGGCTGCAGAAACTGCCTGATGCCGTTTTCATCCTGGGGGCCTTCCAGCACGTCGACCGGCTGACCGTCCTTGAAGGCCACCATGGCCGGAAGTCCGCGCAGGCCCAGCTGTGACGCCAGGCTCTGCAATTGCGGATCTTCCACATCAACCTTGGCCAGGTCGATATGGCTATTGTCGGCCCCGATGAGTCGTTCCAGCAAGGGCGTCATGGGCTGGCATTCGGGCACCGCCTGGGCGTGAAAATAAATCACCACCGTCTTGTTCATGGATGCTTCGATTAGCGCTTGCTGAAAATTCTGCACATTGATGTCAACGATCATAAACAGGGTCTCACTCAGGAGTTATGAATTGGGGGTTAGGCATAAATTGGGTTGCGGCCCGATGATTTCAAGTTCGAAGGGCAAATCGGCCAGACTGAGCAGAGCCGGCTCGGGTCGAGCCAGGCCGTCGGTGGCCCCGGGCTGGTCGTCAATGGCGAGGGTCAGCCAGTTGTGGGCCAGCGGATATTGATAAAGCCGGTAGGGGTGCCAGTCCAGGGTGGCGTCAGCCTGGCCCGGTTGCCAGTGTACC
>JBFGZI010000341.1:0-2769 GCA_041586855.1 Oceanisphaera sp.
AAAAGGCGACAACGCCAGGGTCGCCAGTGCCGTGGCCGCGTTCATCAACGGCAGGCTCGGCAACGGCAGGGCGTCCAGGCTCAGACCCAGGCCCTGAAAACACCACTCATCATCCAGCACCTGCCATTGATAGTCTCGCCCGGTACAGCTCAGCAGGGTTCCCAACTGCTCGGCATGGGCCAGCAGGCTGGCCGGAGGCTGAGAATCACCGCACACCGCCGGCTTGCCGGCGCGGAAAATACCGGCTTTTTCGAAGCCGATGGTTTCCCGGTCAAAGCCCAGCCAGTCGGTATGATCGAGCGCCACTGTGGTAACCACCGTCTGATCCGACGCCACCACGTTGGTGGCATCCAGCCGGCCACCCAGTCCCACTTCCAGCAACACCACCTCGGGAGCGGCATCGCGAAACAGCCACAGCGCCGCCAGGGTAGTGAACTCGAAGTAGGTCAGTGCCACCTCGGCCCGGGCCGTTTCCACCGCGGCAAAGGCGGCACAAAATGCCGTCGCATCCGGGCTGGCGCCGTCAATTCGCACCCGCTCACGGTAATCGACCAGGTGCGGAGACGAATAGACGCCCACGCTGTGGCCACCGGCCCGCAGCATGGCCTCCAGCAGGGCACAGGTGGTGCCCTTGCCGTTGGTACCGCCGACGGTGATCACATGGCTTGGCAGGCTGAGCAGGTCCAGACGACCGGCCACCAGCGCCATGCGCTCCAGCCCCAGCTCGATATGAGCCATGTTGAGGCCTTCCAGTACAACCAGCCAGTCGGCAAGCGACCGGCTGCGAGAGTCGACAGGGATGCTCATCAGAACTCTGCCGGTTCCTGATTCATCAGCTTGCCGATGAGCCCTGCCAGCTTGTCGCGCATTTCACGACGGTCGATGATCATGTCAATGGCGCCGTGCTCCAGCAGGAATTCGCTGCGCTGGAAACCTTCGGGCAGTTTTTCCCGTACCGTTTGCTCGATAACGCGCGGACCGGCAAAACCGATCAGAGCCTTGGGCTCACCGACGTTGACGTCGCCCAGCATCGCCAGACTGGCGGATACACCACCCATGGTCGGATCGGTCAGCACCGAAATATACGGCAGACCCGCCTGAGACAAACGGTTGAGAGCGGCACTGGTCTTGGCCATCTGCATCAGCGAGAACAGGGCTTCCTGCATGCGGGCACCACCGGAGGCAGAGAAACAGACCAGGGCCCGGTTTTCTGCGATACAGGCATCCACCGCCTGAATAAAGCGCGCACCCACTACCGAGGCCATGGAGCCGCCCATGAAGGAAAATTCGAAGGCACAGGCTGCCACCGGCAGACCTTTGAGAGTGCCGGTCATGACGACCATGGCGTCTTTTTCGTTACTGCTTTTCTGGGCAGCACTGATTCTGTCTTTGTATTTCTTGGAGTCTCTGAACTTGAGCACATCCTGCGGCTCCAGCTCGGCACCCAGCTCGACACGGCCATCCTGATCGAGGAACTTGTCCAGTCGCAGCCGGCCGCCAATGCGCATATGGTGATCGCACTTGGGACAGACTTCCAGATTGCGATCCAGTTCGGCCCGGTATAATACCTGCTCGCAATTGGCGCACTTGGTCCAGACCCCTTCCGGAATGCTATGACGACGAACACCGATGTTCTTATTCTTGGGAAGAATTTTCTCAAGCCAACTCATGGAAATCCTTAGCGTTATTGCATCGTTATTGCAGCCTGGTGGCTGCATGGTTATTGCAAAACAATTGCATCGTTATCATGCAGTCTGCCGGGACACTCCCATCCGGGGCGCCCCGGGCGTTATGGCTGGCATTAAACCATATATCTGCATGCGCGTTGATAAAAAACTTAACTCTGCCGGTGCGGTTTCTGCCCCGATCAGCGTAGCTGATCCGGCAACCACAAGGGGCCGGGCGGTGACGCCGGCAAGCCGTAGTGTTCCGGATAATCTACCGCCACCAGATAAAGCCCGCCCGCCTTGGCGGTGGGCCCGGCCAGGTTACGGTCTCGCCCTTCCAGTACGTCCTGAACCCAGGAGACGCTTTCTTCTCCCATTCCCACCTTCAACAGGGTGCCGGTGATGTTGCGCACCATATGATGCACAAAGGCGTTGGCCTTGATGTCGAGCACCACATAGTGGCCATAGCGCTGCACGTTCAGGTGCATGATGTTGCGATTGGGGCTGTTCGACTGGCACTGCATGGCACGAAAGGAAGTAAAGTCGTGCTCACCCAGCAGACACTGGCCCGCCTCATGCATTTTCTGCGCATCGATATCGCCCACATAATGGCTGACGCCGCTGCCATGAATGGCGGGCCGCATGTTGTGGTTAAAGATAATGTAACGATAACGACGGGCGGTGGCGCTGAAGCGCGCGTGAAAGTCGTCACCCATCGTCTTGACCCACCGCACCCCAATGTCGGATGGCAGATTCGCATTCATGCCCAGGGTCCAGGCGCCGGCCTGCCGGTCGGCATGGGTATCAAAGTGCACTACCTGGCCGGTACCGTGCACACCGGCATCGGTACGGCCGGCACACTGTATGCTAATCGGATGATCGGCAATCCTGGACAAGGCTTTTTCCACCTCAGCCTGAACGCTGGGGACTTCTCGTTGCCGTTGCCAGCCATAATAACGGCTGCCGTCATACTCGATGCCAAGGGCAATGCGCATAATCAGTTCCAAGGGTAAAAAAGGACGGCAATTATACCCGTTACCGAGTCAAATTGAAGAACCGGCCTCGGAACAGGCCGGTGAAAGGAAATCGGCGTCTGGTCAAC
>JBFGZI010000342.1:0-2751 GCA_041586855.1 Oceanisphaera sp.
ATGATAGAAGATGACTTCATCGTAATCGTCGTTGTTGTGGTAGAAGGGCACCTTGAGCGCACCGGGATCGGACTCGATGGGGCGGGGCACGAAGGTACAGATCACGAAGTCATTGGTGACGAAGCTGGTGTGCGCCGAGGGCGGCAGATGATAACGGTGGCTCATCAGCGGACGAATGTCGCGCCAGTTGAGCTTGAACACGGTCAGGTCGCCGGTCCAGCCCTGGGCGTCCAGCGGATTGAAGGGGAAGCTGATACGGTTTATCTGCTCCCGGGCCTTGAGCAATACCTGCCATTCGCCAGGCTGCTCGCTCTGGGCCTTGAAGGCGTCATCCAGGCGTGGGTATTCGAGTATGGCCGGATCGAATACGGCATGACGGCCCACCAGACCCCGCTCGGCATGCATGTAGGAGCCGTGGGTCGCCTCGATCATCAGCAGGGTAACTGGCTGTTCGATCTCCAGCCGCCAGCTGGTGGAGCGCGGCAATATGATGTAGTCGCCCTCGCGAAAGCTCAGGTGGCCGTAGTCACAATAAAGATGGCCGCTGCCCTGATGCACGAACAGACATTCGTCGCCGTCGCCGTTACGCACCAGGTGATTCATCGACTTGTCACTCTGCCAGAGTCGTATCCTCAGGCTTGCGTTGTGCAGTAGCAGCGTCGCATCCCAGGGGCTGGGCCCGGGTGACGGAAGCTTGTTGGTGTCGAAGGCGCGGGGGCGGTGTGGTCCTTCCCAGCCACTCCAGCCGGTGGGCGGATGACGATGGTACATGTGGGTGGCGGGGCCGAAAAAACCTTCCTTGCCGATTTCTCGTTCGAAGGTTCCCGGTGGCATGTCGCAGTGAGCCTGACGCGAGGTGTCGCCTTCACGGATGGGAAACTGGAACCAGTGACGCATGGCATGATTCTCCTTGGATCAGCATGGAACAGGCGAAGCCCGGACAGGGCCCGCCAGTCATATCATCAGTCTGGCATCGATTCACTGGCTCTGCCCGGGTCTTAACTACCAGGGCGTCTTCGGCCATGCGCCGGTTAATTCGGCGGTAGTACTATAGCGGCAGTACTATGGCAGTCAGCTTCCAGTCAAGGCCGCGCCGGCTCAGTACAAAGTCGGCTTCTCTGCCCTTTTCATCGGTCACGGTCACCACAAATCTATCCAGCGTCTGGTAGCCCATGCGGGCATCGGAAAACAGTTTTTTACGCTCCGGCTGGCTCTCTGTGGCGTCCGGGCCGTGACCGACCTCATTACCGGAGGGAAGAGGCGGGCTGCTTTCGGGGATACCCGGCGCCGGCGTTTCTCCCCGCATCAGTCGCTCTATGCCGGCCGGGGTCATGTAGGTGTCGAGCAGGCCGTCCACCATCATATTGGCCAGGCTGGCACCGAGGGCGGCGAAGGGATTTTGTTTGTTATCTGTGCCCAGCTCACGCAACACCCGGCTGTTCAGCTGTTGCTTCAGGCTTTGGCGTACGCTGTCGAATTCCACCTGTTCGGCCAGGGCGACGCTGTCGCGTCGATCGACGGCGTCGCTGATCTGGTAGGCAGTTAACCAGGGGGCGGCCACGACGTAGCCGACAGCGCACAGGATCAGTAATAGCAGCACATATTTTATGTTGCGCACGGGCTTTAAACTCCAGGAGACTAGGGTCTGTTGACCTTTCGAGATGATTTTTGCAGCCGTTTGTGGGGCCTTGATACAAGGCAGAGCTTATGCCATGTAGTCATTCTACATAAATGAGCGATAACGCAGTAGCAAGACCCCACAAGCGCTGCCCTGCGGGTTCGGCTAAACGCGTTTTTCTCTTTGTTGAGAGGGCCTTGCTTAGAATGACTAGGCTGCCCCCCTCTCGCCGCGATAAAAACGCGTTTAACTCGAACAAAATTTCACCGCGAAAGGTCAACAGACCCTAATATTCGCGTCAAGGCTGCCTGCAACGGGATTTTCAGGCAAGTTGAAATCGACGAGCAGGCATTTTTAGTCCCTTTTTAGCGACAACCCAAGGCGCAAGCGGCGGTAGCGACCATAATTATGGCCATGAGGCATACATAAGGGAGCACCACCATGTTGGAAGCACACGGCATGTCCGTCGAGATGAGCAAGCAGGATAACCATACCCTGTGGCTCACCATCAAGATTTATGGCGATATCGCCTATGACGACTTCAGAGAGATGGAACAGCAGCTCGAGCAAGCCCTGGAAGGCATGGACAGCCCCAGGATCAAGGCTCTGGTAGACATGATTGACTTCAATAGCTGGGAGGCAAAAGCCCTGTGGGAAGACATTCAGTTTACCCGCAAGCATGGTGATGAATTCAGCAAGCTGGCGATAGTGGGGGTCGATCTCAAGGAAAAGCTGATGGCCATGGTGGTGGACTGGTTTCTGCTCAGCAGTCAGGTGCAGTATTTCGAGCACCTGCAGGATGCCAGGGCCTGGTTGGAGCAAGATGAGCCCTGAGCGACCCCGTTCGTCGCGGCGCCATGCGGACCGTCACCTGGCCTGTGCCGGGCATACCGGGGTTAGCGGGAGTTGGGGCTGTTCCACTGCAGTGGCTTCTTTCTTGCGGAGCTTGAGTTCTGGCAAGGAGCTGTCAGAATTCCTGCTTCGTCGTCGTTCCTTTATTCAGGGTTTCTTCAAGATGCGCTTTTATCAATCCGGTCTGTCTCTGCTGGCCGCCATGGTTCTGACCGCCTGTTCATCCAACTCCGCAAAAAATGTACCGCCTGCCGGTATCGAAGTGGTGCATGGTCCGACCC
>JBFGZI010000343.1:0-2728 GCA_041586855.1 Oceanisphaera sp.
AAGGACGTGTGGCACAAATACAATTGCATCAACTGCCATACGTTATTTGGCGAAGGTGCCTATTATGCACCTGACCTGACCAAAATCACTCAGCATAGGGGTGAGCCCTACCTGCATGCCTACATGCGTGATCCGTCAAAATTCTATAACGAGCAAAAACACCGCCGCCTGATGCCAAAACAGGATCTTAGCGAGGAGGAAATCCGCGATCTGGTGACTTTCCTCGGCTGGGTCAGTGAGGTCGATAACCAGGACTGGCCGCCGCGGCCGATCCTGGTCACCGGGGGGTTCAGCCCGGCGGCCACTCAGGGCGACGTCACTGGCACTACGCCAATGGATAGCAACAGCGATCCACGGGCCCTGGGTGAAAACCTGTTTGCCACCGCTGTACCGACTTGCAAGGCCTGTCACTCCCTGGTGCCTGGGGCAGACGGTGCGGGTCCCAGCCTGGCGGGCATAGTGACCCGTACCGAAAAACTGCTGCAAAGCGGCGACTATCAGGGGCAAGCAACGGATGTGGAAGCCTATCTGCACGAGTCCATCGTCCATCCTTCTGCGCATCTGGTCCCCGGTGATATGTACTCGGCAGGCGGCACATCCTTCATGCCAACCGGCTATGCCGACAGCCTGACTGATGAGCAGATCGACCAGCTGACAGCGTTTCTCGCCACCCTGAAATAACACCTAGCGGCTGCCACGCAGTTTGCGGCAACGTAAAGAAGGAGAACGACAATGCGCTATAAGTCCCAGTCAGTCGCCTATTGGTACTTTGCCGTGGCCATGGTGCTGTTCGGCCTGCAACTGGTCTTCGGCCTGCTGTCGGCCACCAAGTACCTGGGCCCGGACCCCTTGCTGTACATACTGCCCTTCGACGTCACCAAGGTGATTCATACCAACCTGCTGATCGTCTGGGTGTTGACCGGCTTCATGGGGGCGACCTACTGGCTGATCCCCGACGAGTCGCGCACCGAGCTGTACAGCGTCAAGCTGGCCTATATCCAGCTGGTACTATGGTCACTGATGGGCGTCACCGCGGTGATCGGCTATCTGTTTCGCTACGGCACCGGCAACAAACTGCTGGAACAGCCGCTGCCGCACAAAATCGTCATCGTCATCTGCATGCTGATATTTCTGTTCAACATTGGCATGACCATTAAAAAGTCCGGCCGCTTTACCACCACCGAAGGGGTGCTGGTACTGGGTCTGGTCAGTTCGGCGGTGCTGTTCTTCCCGGCCCTGCTGGAATACGAAAACTACACCGTCTCCATTTTCTATCGCTGGTGGACCATCCACTTGTGGGTAGAAGGAGTGTGGATGATGATTTTGGGCAGCTTTCTTGCCTACCTGTTGATCCGCCTGTCCGGCGCCGATCGGGAAGTGATGGAAAAGTGGTTGTATGTGATCGTCGGCCTGGTATTTCTGGCCGGTATCCTCGGCACCGCGCACCACTACTACTGGGTTGGCGTACCCAGTTACTGGCTGCCGATTGGCGGTTTCTTCAGTGCGCTTGAGCCGCTGGCCATAGTAGGCATGGCCATGTATGCCTATGGTGCCATACGCCGTTCGGGCCTGTCTCATCCCAACGTGTTAGCCCTGCACTGGACCCTGGGCTGTGCCATCTTCACGCTGTTTGGCGCGGGCTTGCTGGGGCTGGCTCATACCTGGCCCAGCGTCAATAAATGGACCCACGGCACCCTGATTACCGCCATGCATGGCCACGCCGCTTTTTATGGCGCCTATGCCATGATAGTGCTGGCGATCATCAGCTACGCCCTGCCTTCACTGACGCATGAGCGTAAAACTCAAAGTAATGCCATCGGTTACTGGTCATTCTGGCTGCAGCTGGCCGGCATGTTTGGCATGACACTGTCCTTCGCCACGGCCGGTATCGGCCAGGTCTACCTGGAACGCATCATGGGCATGGGTTATCTCGATGCCCAGCTGAAAATCCAGGTGCACTTTGTCATGCTGATCGCCTCTGCCACCTTGTTCACCGGCGGGGTTGGCCTCTTCATCTTCGATTTCTTCCGCCGTCGTCCGCGTTTCGAAGTCGACGAAGCAGAGCCGGCCGATGATCCTGTCATCACCAGGGAGCCCAGCCGCTGATATGGGCATCAATCACCCCATACCAAAGCTGGCAACCGTGTCGACCATCGAGCCCTGGTATCAGCCAACCGGCAACGAAGTGGCGTTGTTCGAGCAATGCCATCAACGCCATCTGGCGGTGATGCTCAAAGGGCCGACCGGCTGCGGCAAGACCCGCTTTGTTGAGCATATGGCCTGGCGCCTGCAGCGGCCCTTGATCACCATTGCCTGCCACGATGATCTGGCGGCCAGCGACCTGATCGGACGCTATCTGATCCAGCATGATGGCACCGTCTGGCAGGATGGTCCCCTGACCCGGGCGGTGCGCGAAGGTGCTATCTGCTATCTCGATGAAATAGTTGAAGCGCGTCAGGATACCGTAGTGGTACTGCACGCGCTAACCGACCACCGACGGATACTGCCGATCGACAAGACGGGCGAGAATATCCAGGCGGCCTCCGGGTTTCAACTGGTGGTGTCTTACAACCCCGGTTATCAACGAATGCTCAAGGATCTCAAACCCAGTACGCGCCAGCGCTTCGTGGCAATGGATCTGGACTTTCCCGCTGCACAAGACGAAGCGGTGATCGTCCGCCATGAAAGCGGCGTCGATCATGCCACTGCCACCGGCCTGGTGGTATTG
>JBFGZI010000344.1:0-2716 GCA_041586855.1 Oceanisphaera sp.
CGCCCCCCCGTGACCATGCCGCTGCCGGCGATGATGATATGGGGGTACACCTCGTCCGACAGCGCCTGGGACTGCTCCACAGTACGGGTAAAGGTAATGGTCTGATTCATCTGCTGAAAATCACCGTGACTCAGCTTGTGCTGGTCGGCAAAGCGCGCATAGATGCCGCTGACATCGATGGCCATGGGGCTGTCGAGAAACACCTTCATCCGGGGGATGCGCTCCTCAAGCATCAACCTGGTCAGCAGATACTGCATGGTCTGGGCCCGGCCCACGGCGAAGCTGGGGATCAGCATGACGCCGCCACCGGCCACCGTGTCATTGACCAGCGCTTCGAGTTGCTGGAAAGGGTCTGTGTCCTGGTGACGGCGGTCGCCGTAGGTAGACTCCAGCAACAGTAAATCCAGCTCGGGCAGCGGCTTAGGCGGCCGCATGAAGAGGTCGTTCGGCCGGCCCACATCGCCGGAAAACCCGACCCGCTTGCCTTCGGCTTCCAGGATCAGGCTGCCTGCCCCCAGAATATGCCCGGCGGGTTGCAGATGCAGTCGCATGGAGCCAATATCCAGCTGGCGGCCAAACTCGAGGGACTTGAGCAAGGCCAGACTCTTCTCTGCCGTTTTCCGGTCATACAGGGGTTCGGGCTTTTCATGCTTGCCCAGCTTGTGGCGGCCGTAGAATTTGGCGTCTTCTTCCTGCAGATGGCCGCTGTCCGGCCACAGAATACCGCACAGGGCCTGGGTGGCAGGATGGCAATACACGGGCCCGCGATAACCCTGCCGGTACAGCACAGGTATATAGCCGGAGTGATCCAGATGGGCGTGGGTCAGCACTATGGCGTCCAGCTTGCGTATATCCAGCGGCAGCGGTTGCCGGTTACGTTCCCGCAACCATTTGTAGCCCTGATACAGGCCGCAATCCACCAGGATTTGAGTATCACCGCTGCTGACCAGAAATTTGGAGCCGGTAACCGTCTGGGTAGCGCCGAGAAAGGTAATCTTCATGCTGATCCCCTCATGTTGCTGCTGCCGATGCGATGCAGACCCTGTGCCGGTCTGTCGCCGCCTTTAAAAACCGCGTTTACCACGACCTTGTTCTATCAGTATCCGTCAGTTTGGCAGGTCCTGCTGGCCGGTACAGCCACCCGAACGCCACGAATGACTGAAGCGCACTAGACTTGATGAGTGTCTCATCGATAACGGAGCCGAACGATGAAAGGCAATGCAGTAGTCTGGTTTGAAATCTATGTGGCGGATATGGCACGGGCGCGTAAATTCTACGAAACGGTGCTGGAGGTGAAGCTGGAACAGGCGGACAAGCTGGAAGGAGACTGGCCGGAGATGTGGATGTTTCCGGGAGAAGACGAGGGTAACGGCGCCTGCGGCGCTCTGGTGCAGATGAATGGCATGTCACCCGGCGGTGGCGGCACCTTGGTGTATTTTCGCTGTGACGACTGCGCCGAACAGGCCCACCGGGTGGTGGCCAACGGCGGACAGCTGGCACGCGAAAAGTTCGCCATTGGCCCCTACGGCTTTATCGCCCTGGCCGTCGATACCGAGGGTAATATGATCGGCCTGCATTCCATGAGCTAACGAATAATCAAAGGGATAGCCCAGACCCTGTCACTTGCAGGGCCTGGCTCTGGCTAAAGCACGACCTTGAGGGCCAGCGCCAGCAGCACCAATCCGCTCAGTTTGTCGATCAGTCCCGACCTGGCCTTGAGCCACATCAGCACGGGCCCGCGCGACAGCAGCAGCGCCACCAGCACATACCAGAGCGCATCAATACCACCGGCGGTGAGCATCATAATGCCGCCCTGCTGCCAGCCGGTGTCGGCCCGCACAAACTGGCTGAACAGCGCCACGAAGAAGATGGCCAGCTGAGGGTTCAGGAACGCCACCATAAAGCCCTCGAAGGCGCCTTGGCGACCAGGCACCCGGTGTTCGGTAGTGGCAGCCTCATCGGTCGTGGGTTTGGCCAGCAACGCCTTGATGCCCAGCCAGGCGAGAAAGGCGGCGCCACCGTAGCGAATCACATCGAACAGCATGGGGGTACTGGTGATCAGCAGCGCCAGCCCCAGTGCGGTGATCAGCGCATAAAGCCCTACTCCCAGGCCATGACCCAGAGCGGTGAGCACCCCATGGCCCTGGCCGCCCCTGACCGTATTACGCATCACCACCGCCAGACTGGGCCCGGGGCTGATGGCGCCCATCACGCAAATGGCCGCCAGTGCCAGCCAGCTGGAAAATTCCATTCTTCTCGCCTCGTTATCGCAATTAAATAATGCCTTGAAAACGCAGCGCTTATCTTAAGGCAGAAGCCCGCATAGGTTTAAGCAGAATTTGTATACGCGATTGTGTATGTGCGATTGTTTTTGCTCGGCCAATATCCCTACACTGAACACTTTTCTGCTGGCTGCTGCCATAAAAACCACAAAATACGCTGGAGCAATAAAAGCATGCACTATCAATGGATACTGTTCGACGCCGACGACACTCTGTTTCATTTCGATGCTTTTTCCGGACTGACGCAGATGTTCGCCACATTTGGCGTTAATTTCAGCGCGCAGGACTATCACCAGTATCAGACGCTCAGCGCACCGCTGTGGGTGGATTACCAGAACGGCGTGATTAACGCCGCACAATTGCAGCATCGGCGCTTTCGGCACTGGGCCGAGCGGCTGGCGGTTTCCACCGAGCGGTTAAACAGCGACTTTCTC
>JBFGZI010000345.1:0-2708 GCA_041586855.1 Oceanisphaera sp.
CCCGCAGGGCAGCGCTTGTGGGGTCTTGCTACTGCGTTATCGCTTATTTATGTAGAGTGACTACACGGCATAAACTCTGCCTTGTATCAAGACCCCACAAACTGCTGCAAAAATCATCTCGAAAGGTCAACAGACCCTAGAAGGTGGTTGTTTAGAAAGTGGGTGGGGTCGCCGCCGAGATCAGCTCGCATTGCTCGCTGCCGATATTGCGAAAACGATGAGGCTGACGGGTATCGAAGTAATAGCCATCGCCGGCCCGCAGCACGCAGCACTGCTCCCCCACCGTCACCTCTATTTCACCACTCAGGACAAGACCGGCTTCCTCCGCCTCGTTGCTCAGCATCTCGGGCCCGGTGTCGGCGCCGGGTGGATATAGCTCCCGTTGCAACGCCAGCCTGTGACCCCGATGCAGCGGGCCCAACAACCACATCTGCACCTCGCCGCTGGACATGGGCAGCAGCTCTTGCTGTCGAAAAAAACACTGGCGGGCCGGCTCCTGTTCCAGGCTGAAGAAGGCGCCCATGGTAATGGGAAAACCGTCCAGTATCCGCTTGAGCGTGGCCACCGAGGGGTTGACCGCCGCCTGCTCGATTTGCGAGATCAGGCTGTTGTTCACCCCGGCCCGGCGGGCCAGCTCGCGCTGGGTCAGGCCATGACGACCCCGCAACCATTTCAGTCGTTCGGCAAGCTCCATCATTTATTCTCCTTCAGGTGCCCGAGCCGCGACCCGCTGCCGCTTCCTGGGCGCGCCGTCGCTCGGCGCGCGCCATCAGCCACCAGCCGATAAAGGTCACCAGCGACACGATCAGAATAATCACCGTCGCCAGGGCATTGATTTTGGGACTGACCCCCAGCCGCACGCTGGAAAAAACCACCATGGGCAGCGTGGTAGCATTGGGTCCGGACACGAAGCTGGCGATCACCAGATCGTCGAGCGACAGGGTAAAGGCCAGCAACCAGCCGGCGACGATGGCAGGCGCGATAATCGGCAGGGTGATCACGAAGAACACCTTGAGCGGACGGGCGCCCAGATCCATTGCCGCCTCTTCCACCGAGCGGTCCAGTTCTCGTAGCCGGGAGCTGACTACCACCGCCACATAGGCGGTACAGAAAGTCACATGGGCAATCCAGATGGTGCCCATGCCTCGCTGCTGCGGCCAGCCCAGCCAGTCGCCCATGGCCACGAACAGCAGCAGCAGGGACAGACCCGTGATCACTTCCGGCATCACCAGCGGCGCCGTGATCAGGAAGGCGAAGCCGTTTTCACCCCGAAAGCGCCCCATGCGGGTCAGCACAAAGCCCGCCACCGTGCCCAGCACCACGGCGGTGCTGGCGGCGAAGAAGGCGATGGTCAGGCTCAGGCCCACCGCCTGCATCATCATCTGATCCTGCCACAGCTCGCCGTACCAGCGGGTGGACCAGCCGGCCCAGACCGTGACCAGTCGCGAGCTGTTGAAGGAATAGATAATCAGTAACAGCATGGGCAGATACAGAAAGCCGAAGCCCAGCAGCAGTATGACCGGTCGCAGCCGGGAGCGGCTGGCGGGAATGTAATTCATGGCTCAGCCCTCTATTTCTTTGCGTTGAATGCGGTGGAACCACATGATGGGTACCATCAGCAACAGCAGCATGACGCTGGCCACCGCCGCCGCTATCGGCCAGTCCCGGTTGTTGAAGAACTCCTGCCACAGTACCCGCCCGATCAGCAGGGTATCGGGGCCGCCCAGCAGCTCGGGGATCACGAACTCCCCTACCGCAGGGATAAACACCAGCATGGAGCCGGCGATGATGCCGCCCCTGGTCAGTGGCACTATCACCGTCAGCAGGCTTTTCCAGGGCCGGGCCCCCAGATCCGCCGCCGCCTCGACCAGCGAGTAGTCGAGCCGCATCAGGGCGGTATAGAGCGGCAATATCATGAAGGGCAGATACGCATAGACGATGCCGATGTAGACGGCGGTGTTGGTGTTGAGGATCTGCAGCGGGGTCTCGATAACCCCGATGGCCAGCAACACATTGTTGAGAAAACCGTTGTTGCCGAGAATGCCCATCCAGGCATAAACCCGGATAAGAAAAGAAGTCCAGGACGGCAGTATCACCAGCATCAGCAAGACGTTACGGGTAGAGGGCCGGGAATGCACTATGGCCCAGGCCATGGGGTAACCGATCAGCAGACAGAGCAGAGTCGAGATACCGGCTACCTGAAGCGACTGCAGATAAGAGCGAATATAGAGGCTGTCGCTCAGCAGAAACAGATAGTTGCCCAGGTTGAGCACCAGCTGTAGCTGTTCGTCGGCGAAGCTCAATATCTCGCTGTAGGGCGGTATGGCCAGCGCCGCCTCGGACAGGCTGATCTTGAACACGATCAGAAAGGGGATCAGAAAAAACAGCAGCAGCCAGCTGTAAGGCAGGGCGATGACCAGGCTGCGGCCGAGTTTATGTCGGGAACGGGTATTCATCAGCGTCTCCCTAAGTCAGTAACACGGCACAGCTGTCGGCTTCCCAGCGCAAATGCACCCGATCACCCCAGGTCGGATTACCCCGTCTGTGCCGATCCAAGTTGGGCAGGGTCGCCAATATCCGTTTACCCGAGGGCAGCCGCACATGATAAATCGACAAACTGCCCAGATAGGCTATTTCGTCGACGATGCCGCTGAGCCAGTTATTGTCTTCTGTAGGGGCCTCGGCACAGAGAAACATCTTCTCGGGCC
>JBFGZI010000346.1:0-2691 GCA_041586855.1 Oceanisphaera sp.
CCCGAAGGGCAGCGCTTGTGGCGTCTTTCTACTGCGTTACCGCTTATTTATGGAGAGTGACTACATGGCATAAGCGCTGCCTTGTATAAAGACGCCACAAACTGCTGCAAAAATCATCGCGAAAGGTCAACAGACCCTAAAAAGCCACGCATGACGGCGTGGCTTTGGGTATACATTGATATGTCTATGCCATTACAGGGTGTAGGTACAGCCTTTGGCGCTCACGATAGGTTGAGCCACTTCTTTAGCCTGTGAATAGGCATTTTCCACGGCGACTTGCGCCGTTCCTGTACCGGCATTAAGGCCTACCATGGACAGCAGGGTATTACCGGTATTCAGGCTTTCCATTCGCGAGTTATAGCTATCGAAAGTCGCTTTGATTTCATCGCAGGACATGGCAGAAAAATCAGAAGATACGATGTTGTCATTTCCCATCCCACCGGCTAACTGGCAACCACTTAACGCCAAGACCACACTACCGGCAAATAATGCTTTTATCATTTTAAAAACCTATTTTTTTCATTTTTAGTCATTAGGGATAGTTATTTTACATTTAAATACAGAACCTTACACCCTTAAAAAATATAGTGCTTTGATTTAATTCTAGGTTTGATAACGAAAAGAGACTCTGTGCTGCAAATAATAAATGCACAGAGACAATTAACAGGGAAATGAGCCATCGAGATCAAAAAGCCCGATCACAGCACTACGCCTGTTACGGTTTCACTGGGACCCACTTGGTGTAAGCTGACCCCTCCCCCTTAGAGAGAGACAAACCATGGAACGGGTGCCAGAGAACAGCATCTACAGCCTGCAACTGGATGGCGAGGGTGGCATGCAGCCGCTACCGGCGGGCTCTGCGCTACCCGCCCCGGCACCGGCCTGGGTGCATCTGGATTACGGCCGGCCGGATACGGAGCAGTGGCTGCTGAACACCACGCTGCTGAACGACAATGCCCGCGAGGCATTGCTCGGCCAGAGCAGCCGGCCAAAGCTGGTACGCCACGGCGACAACCTGCTGCTGATACTGCGCGGCATCAACCACAATGCCAACGACCGGCCGGAAGAAATGGTGGCGCTGCGTATCTTCATCAGCCCCCAGCTGATCCTCAGCAGCCGGCGCCGGCCGCTGCTGTCGGAGCAGGATGTCTACCAGCAGCTGGCGGAACAGGGCGGCCCCATCAATCCGGGTGACTGGCTGGTGGAAATCTGCGATGCCCTCACCGACAGGGCCGGCGAATTTGTAGAAGCGCTGCACGATCAGATACTGGAGCTGGAAGAGGCGGTGCTGGAAAACGAAATGCCCGCCACCGGTCGGCTGGGGCGCATCCGCAAGCAGCTGATCATGATCCGCCGTTATCTGTCTCCCCAGCGGGATCTGGTGGCCCGGCTGGCCAGCGAAAAAATCGGCTGGCTGGACGACAACGACCGGCGCCGATTACTCGATATCGCCGACCGGCTGCGTCGCTGGCTGGACGATCTGGACGCGGGCGTGGCCCGTACCGCCGTGCTGGCGGATGAAATCAACAACATCATGACCGAAGCCACCAACCGCCGCGCCTATCAGATGTCGGTCATGGCGCTGCTGTTTCTCCCCGCCAGCTTTTTGACCGGCCTGTTCGGCATCAACCTGGGTGGCATACCGGGCGCCGATAGCCCGTTTGCCTTCTGGATCTTCTGTCTTGTTCTCACCGGACTGGCCGCGGGGCTCGGTCTTTGGCTCAAGCTGCGCCGCTGGTGGTAATGGCACCCGCCTCTCCCGAATCACAACCATGAAAAAGGCCGGAGGGTATTACCCCTCCGGCCGATGATTACGCTATCGCCGTGGTTCAGGCGGCCAGCGGCGTGATCCGTACCTGGGCGATACGGAAGTCGGCCACTTCGATCACCTCGAAGCGCAGATCTTCATGCTCGAACACGGCACCGGATTCCGGCAACTGCCCGCTCCAGGCCAGCAGCATGCCGGCCAGAGTGGCGTATTCGTCATCCGGATCCACCAGCCCCCGGCGCGACAGTACCTGCTCCAGATAATGCAGATCGGTGCTACCCTTCACCAGCCAGCCGTTTTCCTCGATCAGTACCTCGGGATCTTCATCTTCATCCAGAAATTCACCGACGATGGCTTCCAGTAAATCGTGCGGCGTCACCAGTCCCTGCACAGTGCCGAACTCGTCATTCACCAGCACCATGTTACCGCGCGCATCGCGCAGCACGTTGAGCAGACGGATCACGCTGATGCTGTCGGGCACTATGATGGGGTCATTCCCCTCGGCCAGTTCGGCCAGGGTTTTACCTTCTTTCAACCCAACCATCAGATCCTTGGCGCGTACCACCCCCAGCAGGTTATCCAGCTCGCCGTCGCATACCGGAAACTGGCTATGCGAAGATGCCATCAGCTCGGCCACCAGCTCTTCCCGGCTGTCGGATACATCCAGCCAGACGATGTCGGCCCGAGGCGTCATTACGGTACGAATGGAACGCTCGGCCAGCGACAGCACGCCGCTGATCATGTTGCGTTCTTCCTCCGCAAAACCCTGCTCCCGGCTTTGTTCCTGGGTTTGCTCCGGTTCTTCCTGATCGTGGTTTTTACCGCTCATCAGACGAAAAATGGCCGCTGTAGTGCGCTCGCGCAGGGGCTGGCGAGCCTCTTCCCTGGCAGTGTTGCGCTGGCTCATCTGGTTAAAGAATTCA
>JBFGZI010000347.1:0-2670 GCA_041586855.1 Oceanisphaera sp.
GGAGG
The DNA here is from genome assembly GCA_041586855.1 of Oceanisphaera sp. Classification (GTDB taxonomy): domain Bacteria; phylum Pseudomonadota; class Gammaproteobacteria; order Enterobacterales; family Aeromonadaceae; genus Oceanimonas. The sequence goes on from JBFGZI010000347.1 coordinate 6, forward strand.
ATAAAGGGATCTGCTCCGCCGACCCTTCGCGCCAAGGATGGCGCGGCGGAGCCTACATGGAGGTATTCACGGCGTGTCGGCGGAGCGGGCCATTTGTCCGACCTTTGCAGAGCAACCAAATAGATCAGCTCTTTAATCTGTTTGGTATGAGACACGCTTGTGGTCATACCTTGCCACCCGACTCTATCCCATCTCGGTCTTTTTTCCACTGGCAGCGGTTATAGCCAATGGGGTTGGTATAAGGTGCGATAAACCTAAAAAAAGGGGCCTTGGCCCCTTTTTTATCGCTAACGCTCGAAATCAGTGCAGGATTCGGGCGCGAATGGTGCCGTCAATGGATTTCAGCTTATCCAACGCCTGTTCACTTTGCTCGGTTTCCACTTCGATCACCACATAGCCGATATTGGCCGACGTTTGCAGATACTGGGCGGCGATATTGATATCATCGGCTGAAAAGGCCTGTACTATCTGGCTCAGAATACCCGGCTTGTTGTGGTGAATATGCAACAGGCGGCTGGTATCGGGATGCTCGGGAAGAGACACCTCGGGGAAGTTGACCGCTGACAGGGTAGAGCCATTATCGGAATACTTGATAAGTTTGCCGGCCACTTCATACCCGATGTTTTCCTGTGCTTCCTGGGTGGAGCCACCGATATGCGGAGTCAGGATCACGTTATCGAATTCACGCAAGGGTGACACAAACTCCTCGTCATTGGACTTGGGCTCAATCGGGAACACATCGATGGCCGCACCGGCAATGTGCTTGCTGGCAAGTGCTGCGGCCAGGGCATCAATATCCACGACGGTTCCGCGAGAGGCGTTGATCAGGATGGCACCCGGCTTCATCATGGCCAACTCTTCAGCACCCAGCATATTCCTGGTCTGGAGGGTTTCCGGCACGTGCAGCGAGACCACGTCGGAGCTGTTCAGCAGCTCTTGCAGGCTGGCGACTTGGGTGGCGTTACCCAGTGACAACTTGTTTTCGATATCATAGTAAGACACCTGCATACCAATACCCTCGGCAATAATGCCAAGCTGAATACCGATATGACCATAACCGATAATACCCAGACGCTTGCCGCGAGCTTCAAAAGAGTGGTTGGCAGTTTTCTGCCACTCGCCACGATGGGCTTTCGCATTACGCTCGGGGATACCACGCAACAGCAGCAGCAGTTCACCCAATACCAGTTCAGCCACGCTGCGGGTATTGGAGAAAGGGGCGTTGAATACAGGGATGCCGCGAATTTCGGCGGCATTCAGATCGACCTGATTGGTACCGATACAGAAACAGCCAATGGCGACCAGCTTGTCGGCGGCGTCCAGTACCGCCTCTGTCAATTGGGTACGTGAGCGCAAACCGACGAAATGAGCATCTTTAATGCGTTCTTTCAGTTCATCTTCCGCCAGTGAGGTCTTTAGGTAGTCGATATTGCTATAACCCGCACTTTTGAAAGATTCAACAGTGCCCGGGTGTACCCCTTCCAGTAATAAAATTTTAATTTTTTCTTTATCTAAAGAATGGTTAGCCATTACCTGGTCCTTTATGACTGCTGCGTTAACATCACCATAAAGTACCAAAAACACCGGCTTTAGGGAATTATTGTAACCAAAGTCACGTTTTTTGAAGTTATAAATTTTTTTTTAATAGTATTGGGATAGATGAGGCTGATACAAGGCGACTCCATTCGCCTCCTCGGTGACCTTCAGTCCAGATTGAATACCACCTGTACCCGGTCGGTAAACTGGATTTCATTCTGTAAATAGCTGGCATCCAGGGCTTCTTCGGAAGCCATCTTGTTCATCATGCCAAAATGCCGGGGGGGCGCTGTCGATCCCTGGGGTTGATACTCGATGGCATAGACATCGCCCAGCTTGCGCCCGAATCCTTGCACTAATTCTTCGGCCAGCTCCCTGGCATTGGTTACCGCCGCCAGCCGTGCCTCTCGACGTAATTCGTCCGCATTGCGTCGGTCATAACTGACCTGCTGGATGTTCTGAATCCCCTGTTCCAATATCTTGTTCAAGGCCTGACTCAGTAGATCCAGGTCATACAATCGCACGCTGATCTGACGCTCGGCCTGATAACCGACCAGCTTGGGGCCATCGCCGTTCTTCGGATAGGTGTAATCGGGACGGGTGATCACGTTGCCGCTGTCAATGTCCTGCTTGCCGATCCCCAGGCTCGCCAGGCTGCTGAACAGCGCCGCTACCCTGGTGTCCACTTCTTCTTTTGCCTGCCGGCTTTCCGGCTTGAGCGCGGTCACCGCCACCGACAGGGTCGCCATATCGGGTGCCACCCGTATTTCCGACTGTCCCTGAGTGACCAGATGGGGATGGTCGGGAACGGCGATGGCAAAGATGGTAGAGCTGAACAGCAGTAGTAATAATGACAAACTACCCAGCGGAGAAATACGCATAATAAAGCCTCATGATAAGCAAGCATCAAGGTCGCCCCTAATAGGGCCAACCTGTTTAATCATGATGACTATACACCGCCAGCCAGTTGATCACATCGTCGATCAGCTCACCGTCGAGGTGAGCTACGTCAGCCGAGGTCGCGACCAGTAACGTCTCCAACTGCTCGCTTTCGTAGAGAATGTCGTCCAGATCCAGCACCACCAGCTCGTCGGCAATCATCGGCTCGGCCGGATCTGGTAATATCAGA
>JBFGZI010000348.1:0-2662 GCA_041586855.1 Oceanisphaera sp.
GCGGCCTGGCCGAGGGCGATGCCGCCGTCGTTGCTGGGGGCCTGGCTCTGGGTCAGTACGGTCAGTCCCATGGCTTCCAGTTCTTCTATCAAGGGCGCCAGCACAAGGCGGTTTTGCATCACGCCACCGCTCAAGGCCACGGCGGTAAAGGTCGCGCCCTTCTGCCGGCGCAGCCGCCGCACCAGGTCACACAGGCCTCTCACTAAACTTAGGTGAAAATTGGCCGCCAGCACCGCTTTATCCTGCCCCGCCAGCAGGGCCTCTATCATTACCGGCCATAGCGGCGCCGGATCCAGCTGCCAAAGCTCACCCTGCCTGCTCAACCCGAAGGGATAACAGCCGTTGGCCTGCGCCCCCAGCGCCAGCGCTTCCAGCTTCATCGCCGCCTCGCCTTCAAAGCTGAGTTCGGGCGGCGCTACGCCCAGCAACGCCGCCACCGCATCGAACAGCCGCCCCACCGACGAAGTTTGGGGAAAGTGGCCCGCCATCTTCAGCAGGGCTTCGGCCCTGGCGTCGGTCAGGCGGCTCAGCGCCGGCTGGGCGGCGACCAGCGCCGACACCAGTGCCGAGCCGGAAGGCAAAGTCTGCGCCATCTGGGCCAGCAGGTTGCGCCAGGGCTGGCGGCTGGCCTTGTCGCCGCCCAGCAGGGGAAAAGGCCGCAGCCGCGCCAGCCGGCGATAACCCGAATAATCGGCCAACAGACACTCACCCCCCCACAGGCTGCCGTCATCGCCCAGGCCCAGACCGTCAAGCACTATGCCAAGCACCGGCTCATCGGGCGGATGCCCGTTCTCTACCAGACAAGACACCAGATGGGCGTGATGATGCTGCACCCGGATAAGCGGCAGCCCGCGCTCTTGTGCCAGCCTCGCCCCCAGACGAGAGGAAACATAATCGGGATGCAGATCGACGGCGATGGCTCGGGGAGACATCCCCAGCAGCGCGGGCAGTTGTTCGACCTGCTGCTGCAGCGCATCAAGGCAAGCGGGGTTGGCCAGGTCGCCGATATGGGCAGACAAGACCGCCTGGCCCCCGCCGGTCAGGCAAAGGCTGTTCTTGAGATCCGCCCCCAACGCCAGCACGGCGCCACCCAGCCCGGCTGGCAGGGCCACGGGGGCCGGCACATAACCCCGGGCTCGGCGGATCATCCGGGGCCGACCGGCCAACAAGGCCTGCACCGAATCGTCGCAGCGGTGCAGTATGGGTCTGTTATGCAGCAGAAAGCCATCGGCCAGGGAGGCCTGTGCCGACTCGGCCTGCCGGTTGTCGGTACAGATGGGCTCGCCACTGGCATTGCCCGAGGTCATCACCAGGGGGCCGCCGAATTCCGTCAGCAACAGCCAGTGCAACGGCGATCCCGCCAGCATGACCCCGATGCAGGCCATGCCCGGCGCCAGCGCCTCGGGCAGTATTCCTTGCGCCGCCCGCCTGAGTCGCGCTTTCGGCAACAGCAAAATGGGCGCTGCCGGGCTGATCAACTGCGCCCGCTCGGCCTCATTCAACTCGAAATAGATTGCTGCCTGGGTCAGATCCCGCATCATGACGGCAAAGGGCTTGGCGGGCCTGTGTTTACGTTGGCGCAGCAGGGCGATGGCCGCCGCCGAGCCCGCATCGCAGGTCAGTTGAAAACCGCCGATGCCCTTGAGCGCCAGCACCCGACTCTGTTTCAGCCAGACGCGACATTGAACCAGCAAGGCCGCCGTCGGCCCCTGCAGTTCCCGGCCCTCCGCATCTTGCAGCCAGATCTTCGGGCCACAGTCGGCACAGGCCACGGGCTCGGCATGAAAGCGCCGATTGGCGGGATCCTTATATTCCTGACCGCAGGCGGCACAGAGGGGAAAGTCCGCCATGGCGGTGTTGGCCCTGTCGTAGGGCAAGGCCCGGACAATGGAATAACGGGGGCCACAGTCGGTACAGTTGATGAAAGGATAGCCATGTCGCCGATTATCCGGCTCGGCCAGCTCGGTCAGACACCGGGGGCAAACGGCCAGATCCGGCGGAAACTGGGCCCCCTGCCCCATGTCCTGAGTGTCCGTCACCGCAAAGCCTCGGGGAGCGGACGTAAAGCTGAAAGGTTCGGCAGCAATACTCTTTATACGGGCATGATCCGGGCACTCCGCCCGCAGTCGTTTACAAAAGGTGGCCACGCCGACAGCATCGGTGGCCAGCCGGATCTCTACCCCGGCACCGTTGTTGCCGACGTCGCCCGACAACCCGAGTTCCGTCGCCAGCCGATAGACAAAGGGACGAAAGCCCACCCCCTGCACGCAGCCGGTTACCCGCAACAGACTGCCCATGGCGGTTTGCAGCACGCTGTCCGTTACGGTTTGCGACGCACCGTCCGTCGGCAGACCCAGGCCGGAAGGCATCAGCTCTTCGGTCACATAACGATGCAGCCGCCGACACAATTCCGGCAGGGCCAGGGCCACCTCGTCGCTGAGTTCGGGGCTACAAGGTGTAAAACGGCGCCCGCCGATGGCAAAAATATCGATAATCGGCACCGGCGACACCAGCAGCGGGATCAACGCCAGCAGCCCCTTGATGCCGCCGCCATGCTCCAGGCCCTCGCTTCCCGCCAACGAGTCCGCCGTCACATCAGGCAAATGGCGGATCTCGCCCGAATGCGCCGGGCTCATAAAGGCGTCCACCACTATGATGTGCC
>JBFGZI010000349.1:0-2660 GCA_041586855.1 Oceanisphaera sp.
CCGCCGGATAGCGATTCAGCCAGGGTTTGCCGGAAAAGGGCGTCGGCTGCTGGCCGGACAGGGTGTGTTCCATGTCAGTCTCCCGGGATGCAACAAGACATTAACAATGGGTATGATGGCCGTATCGTCACCGTCGGCGATAATGCCACAACCGCAGGCAACGCCGATTGTTGCGCCGGCGTCGCTGGCGATACTGAAAACTACGGTGGTAGGGCCGCTGGGGATAAAACAGGGGCTCTTCGCTATCGTCCAGCCGCTTGATTGAAAAAATAACCACGGAAGCTCCTGTCAGCGGCCCGGCAGTTTTTGCCAGGTCACCTTGTCCCGCAGATAGACAGGGCGGGCCTCGGCTGCCGCAACGCCCTGCCCTGTCCGCCATAGCTCCAGGGCCTGGGGTAACAAATCCCGGGCCTCGGGAAAGGGCACCGCCTCGCATCGACCTTCTACCCGGTTCATGAGTTCAGCATAGGTGACAAAGCCCGAGCCCACACCCAGTTGCCAGCGGTCACTGGCCGCGTCTGTGGTGTCCAGAAAGTGCGCCGGCGCCAGCACCTGCTCTTCAATGGTGCCGACCATGAGCCCCTGTTCCAGTTGATAGCCACCCACATAGATTTCACCCATGCGGGCATCGATGGCCGCCAGCACCCGCTCGCCACCACAGGCACGATGGGCCCCCTGGGCCAGTGCCTGCAGGTTGGAGACACCCAGTAGCGGCAAATCGGCACCATAGGCCAGCCCCTGCGCCACGCCCAGAGTGATGCGCACGCCGGTAAAGGAGCCCGGGCCACGGCCGAAGGCCAGGCCATCGAGTTGATTGAGCGACAGCTCGCCTTCGGCCAGCAGCTCGGCCACCATCGGCAGTATCAAGTCCGTATGGCCGCGAGGCGCCACCTGATAACGGCTCAGCAGCTCGCCGTTCTGCCACAGGGCGGCAGAGCAGGCCTCGGTGGCGGTGTCGATGGCCAGTATTCGGGTCATGTGTTCATTACTCCAGAGTTGATAAAAATTCGGCCAGCTGCTGCAGGCTACGGGTACGTGGCATGGCCGGCAGGCTATTGATAAAGTCGGCGCCGTAAGCCCGGTTGACCAGGCGACCGTCGGTGATCACCAGCACGCCCTTGTCCTGCACGTCCCGGATCAGACGCCCCACCCCCTGCTTGAGGGTAATGATGGCCTTGGGCAATTGCACCCGGGCGAAGCCGTCTTCGCCCCGCCGGCGACAATCTTCGAGCCGGGCACTCAGCAACGGATCGTCCGGGGCACTGAACGGCAGCTTGTCGATCACCACACATTGCAGGGCATTGCCGCGCACGTCTATGCCTTCCCAGAAACTGCTGGTGGCCACCAGCACAGCCCGGCCGTCCTGGCTGAAACGCTCCAGCAGCCGCACCTTGTTGTCTTCACCCTGTACCAGCACAGTACGATCCAGCCGGATGCGCAACACCTCGGCGACTTCGTTCATCACCTTGTAACTGGTACAGAGAAAAAAGCTGCCGCCGGGCACCGCATCCAGGGTGTCGGCCAGACTTTCGGCCAGCCAGCGGCCACGACCGGCGGCGTTGGTTTCCGGCAGGTAACGGGGCACGCACAAACGAGACTGGCGAGAGTAATCAAAAGGGCTGTCCAATTGCAAGGTACGACACTTTGACAGCCCGAGATCGGCGCAAAAGTGCGCAAAACTGTCCCCTACCGCCAGGGTGGCGGAAGTAAAGACCCAGCTCACCTCGTCTTTAGCCAGCTCCACCGAGAAGCGTTCGGCCACCGACAGCGGCGTCTTGTGAAAGCTGATATGCAGCCGGGTACAGTCGAACCAGTAGGAATAGCCGTCTTCTTCCACCCGGGTGACCGAGTCCAGTTGGGTGCGCAGCCCCACCAGGCGTTCGAAGCAGTGATCTAGCTGCTCGCCCCGACCCAGCGCCAGCTTGAGTACCTCGTAACTGAATGCCAGGCTCTCGTTCAGTCGAACCAGCGCCTGCGCCACCTCGGACCGGGCCAGCATGGGCCGCAGCTGACCGCGACTGCTGTCATGACCGAAGGCCAGCCGCAAGTCCTGGGCATGACGCTCCAGCTGATCGGCGGCCTTGCCTATCTGGGCCATGTCTTTGGCTTCGACCTTTTGCGCCAGCCGCAGATCCCGCGCCAGCTCCAGCACCAGACGGCTGGACTGACTCTGACCGAAATACTGGCCGGCAATCTCCGGCAATTGATGGGCCTCGTCCAGTATATAGGCGTCGGCGTCGGGGATCAGCTGACCAAAGCCGGTGTCGCGCACCGCCATGTCGGCGAAGAACAGATGATGATTCACCACCACCACCTGCGCCTCCATTGCCTTGTTGCGGGCCTTGACCAGATAACAGTCCTGATAATGACGACAGTCACGGCCCAGACAGTTGTCATTGGTGCTGGTGACCAGCGGTAACACCTCGCTGCGCTCGGCCAGACCGGGAATATCGCCGATATCACCGCTGTGGGTCATGGGCACGAAACGCCGCACCCGCTGCAGGTCGGCCAGCCCCTCTGCCGACAGCATGGGAACGCTCTCGCTCAGCAGGCCCAGCCGCTCCAGACAGATGTAGTTGGCCCGGCCCTTGAGCAGCGCCACCGGATGGTGATAATTCATCGCCTTGACCAGGGTGGGCAAGTCGCGATGAAACAGCTGC
>JBFGZI010000350.1:0-2639 GCA_041586855.1 Oceanisphaera sp.
AGCAGCGTAATGCCGCCTTCGGCCAGGGCGCGCGCTTTTTGGGCATTGACGGCTCTGTCGATAATGGGATCGGTATCGATATTGATGATCTCTTCAAAGAGATCGTCAAACTGGCCGAATTCGTGCATCTTGATGTAGCGAGGTCTGAGCACGGCATCAATATCTGCCACCGTTATTTCTTCTCTCCCGATGGCCGCCAGAATATTTGCTTCGGTGTAGTACTTGGGCCGAAAGTCGAGTTCCCAGCCCACACCCGCACGCAGAGCCTTTACTGTGCTGTGCATCGCCCGGCGATCACTCTCAATCCAGCCATCAAAGCCCCAGCGCTCACGCAGGGTCTTTACCAGTACATCCTCATTGTCGCAGATATGGGCGGTGTCATTCAGATAGGGAAAGGCACACATGATGGAAGCTGCATCCCCATCCTTGACCGCCATTTCGAAGGGCAGCAGATACAGCTCGTGCATCGCTCGGCTGGGAATGCGCACCCCTGCGGTCCAGCGCTCACGCTGGAACTCATGCTCGTTACCTACGAAGTGTTTTATCTGAGCCTGTACGCCCTGAGACTGGATACCCCGGACCTGGGCAGCGCCCATCACGCCGGCCAGATAGGGATCCTCGCCCGGGTATTCCTGGGCTCGCCCGGCATAGGGCGTACGGATAAGATTCAGCGCCGGACCCAGCAACACCTGGCTGGCCATGGCAAAGGCCTCGGAGCCTACCACCTCACCCCAGCCCTCGACCAGCTCGGGGTCGAAACTGGCGGCGGCCAGGGTCATGGAAGGACCGGCTGTCATGACAGGCTCGGGAGTACAGGAGCCGCCACGGATACCGTTACCGCCGTTGATCTCGCGAACCGTGGGTATGACCAGCTCGGGTATACCGGGAATACTGCGCCCTATGAAGGAGTAGCCGCACTCCGTGATTCCACCACCATCGCCACGGTATGTACCTGTGGGCAGCATCGAATCTTCAGGCTCGTTACCGATCTGCTGAATTTTCTGCTCGAGCTCCATTTTCCCGAGCAGCTCATCGGCGAACCGTTCGTGCGGATTATTATGCCAATTGTTGTGCTGTGAGGATCCGGCATCAGATGCCGTCAGGCCAAAGGACAGGGCCGCGGTCAACAGAGCGGGAATGCCCGTTTTTACAAAACCAGGCATATTTGAAGAAATAATCATCGTTATGTCTCCTGTTTACAGCTTGGAGCATATCTGACAATTCCCTGTCTAAATCGATAAAGAGGCTACTTTCCGCGGCGACTGGGCTGTGCGCAGGTAATAAATATAATGTCGCAGTCACTGTATGCAGAATCTGACCGCCTACCAACTCGGGTATTCCGATCATATTCGAGAAAGGGGCGGAGTATTCCGTAAACACCGGCTGATGCGGTACATGTCAATCATGAAGTCATGTACCGCATCAGCCTGACGTTAACGAATCTGATCCCGTTAAAGAAGAATAGTATCCCACAAACAATTGATCAATTTTCAATCAATCACTTTCATTTTCATTTGTATCTCATATGCACAGACATTCCGGCTTTGACATCGCCTGATGGTGTACCCTGCACTTACAAGGAGGTAGTTAAGGTGGTAAGTAAGGTGGTAGCGAATTCGGCACAAAAAAATAAAAGCCCGGAACTACCGGGCCTTTAGACGTTGACTAAGCGAGTGCTTGCTTACACCACGCCCTGTTCAATCATGGCGTCGGCAACCTTGCGGAAGCCAGCGATGTTGGCACCCAGCACCAGGTTGTGGGGTTCGCCAAACTCGGCCGCCGTTTCGCTGGCATTGTCGAAAATGTTCTTCATGATCACCTTCAGCTTCTCGTCCACTTCCTCGAAGCTCCAGCGTTGCATGCTGGCATTCTGCGCCATTTCCAGCTGACTGGTAGCCACACCGCCGGCATTGGCGGCCTTGCCCGGTCCATAATGGATTTTGGCATCCAGGAACACTTCTACCGCATCCTGGGTAGACGGCATGTTGGCGCCTTCCGATACCCCGATGACACCGTTGGCGACCAATGCCCTGGCATCGACTTCGCTCAGTTCGTTCTGGGTGGCACAGGGGAACGCCAGCTCGGCAGGCAGGCGCCATACCGCGTTGCCGTCTGCCGGATAATCGGCAACCGGAATAAACTTGGCATCCGGGTGCGCGGTCAGATACTCGTTCAGGCGGACCTGGCGCACTTCCTTCAGCTCTTTCAGGGTATCCAGGTTAACACCGGCTTCGTGATAGATGGTGCCGCTGGAGTCGGAGCAGCTTACCGGAATCGCGCCCAGCTGATACAGCTTCTCTATGGTATAGATGGCCACGTTGCCGGCACCGGACACCAGGCAGCGTTTGCCGGCCAGGGTATCGCCCTTGGCTTCCAGCATGTACTGGGCAAAGTAGACACAGCCGTAACCGGTCGCTTCCTTACGTACCAGAGAACCGCCCCACAACAGGCTCTTGCCGGTGAAAACACCGTCATAATTGCCGGTCAAACGCTTGTATTGGCCGAACATGTAGCCGATTTCACGGCCGCCCACGCCGATATCACCGGCGGGAACGTCGGTGGTCGGGCCTATGTGACGGTACAGCTCGTTGATGAAGGACTGGCAGAAGCGCATGATTTCGCCGTCGGACTTGCCCTTG
>JBFGZI010000351.1:0-2630 GCA_041586855.1 Oceanisphaera sp.
CTCCTTCAGAGTCGGCTGGTTGACGCTGGCCCGTCCCTGCGCCTGAACCTGCAGTCGTGCGAACAGGCTGAAAGCATTGACCGTTTCCTGGTAGCCATTTTGCTGTGCGAAGGCCAGGGTGCGCTGGCGAGGGGTGAGGGCGGCACGAATATCCGGCTCCGCCACCATCATGTTCCAGTGATAACCGGGTAACAGCGGTGCCTTTTGGGCGGCAATGTTATGCAGCCAGTCGGTTAATTCCGGATCATCGGTGCTGGCCAGGCAGCGTTGCAGGCCTTGTTGAAATTGCAGATGATAAAGCAGCTGAGCGGCGGCGGTCTGACTCTTGCCTACCGGGCTGTTGTGTTCACCGACGAGGTCCAGCAAGCCGCACCGGCCCAGCTTGAGGGCGTCAAGCAGCCCGGTGCTGACTCTGGGCTGCTGCTGTTGTAACGCTCGCTGGGGTGGTAGTGGCGGCAGGGCCGCCGCCGGGCTCAGGGTGGGCTCCGCCACCTCCAGCACATGGGCAACCCGTTTCAGATAGGTCTGAAAGTGGTCTTCGAGTTCATTGGGGGGGCTACAGGCCGTCAACCAGAGGCAAGCCAGCCCTATTACGATGTTCGACCCGTACATAGATAATCCGTAACCGCCATATCAACATCAGTGCCGCTACCGACAAGCCTATCAGAAAACCAATCCAGAAGCCGTGTGGCCCCATGGCCGGTACCAGCCAGTCGGTCAGGCCCAGCACCATGCCCGCCGGCAGGCCGCACAGCCAATAGGCCACGAAGGTAATATAAAAGATGGCCTGGGTATCCTTATAGCCGCGCAGAGCCGCGGCGGAAATAACCTGGGCCGAGTCGGAAATCTGATAAAAAGACGCCAGCAGCAGCAAGCTGGCGGCCAGCTCCAGCACGGCAGCATTGTCGGTATAGAGGGCGCCGATCCAGTGGCGTCCCAGTATGGTCGCCAGGGCGGTCAGCACCGCCAGCAGACAGCCGAATACGATGCCGGCGATGCTGATGATTCTGGCCTGATGGGCTTTGTTCTCACCCAGACTATGACCCACGCGGATGGTCATGGCCATGCCCAGACTCAGGGGGATCATGAAAATCATGCTGGAGAAGTTGATGGCAATTTGATGGCCGGCCACCACCTCCGAGCCGAGGGGAGATAACAATAGCGCCACCACGGTGAACAGCGTCACCTCGCAGAAAATGGCCATGGCAATGGGAAAACCCAGGCGAAAGAGGCGCCCAATCCGTGGCCAGTCGGGCGCGTTCAAGCGGGTAAATATAGCAAACGATTGCAACAGGGAGGAACGGTGCGTATAGATTATCATGGCCACCAGCATGGCCCAGAACACCAGAGCCGAAGCATAGCCACAGCCCACGCCGCCCAGAGCCGGCATCCCCAGCTTGCCGTGGATCAGGATATAGTTGGCGGGAATGTTGACCGCCAGGCCGATAAAGCCGATGACCATGGTGGGCAAGGTATGAGACAGCCCCTCGCTGAAGTTACGTAATACCTGATAAAGCGCATAGGCGGGCATGCCCCACAGAATGCCGTGCAGGTAACCGGTGGTTTTTTCGGCCAGCAGCGGCTCCACGTCCATCCAATGCAGGGCCTGCGGCGAGTAGTACAGTGCCAGCATGACAGGCAGGGTCACCAGAATGGTCAGCCAGAATCCCTGATGCACGGCGTCGGCGACGTCACCATGGCGACGTGCGCCGTTCAATTGCGATATGATGGGCGTTAACGCCATGATGACGCCCTGCACCAACAGGATCAGCGGCAGCCAGAAACTGGTGGCCACCGCCACCGCCGCCAGATCGGTGGCACTGACCTGACCGGCCATGACGGTATCGACAAAGCTCATGGTGGTTTGCGCGACTTGCGCCACCATGATGGGGCCGCACAGCCGTAACAAACGGGGAAGTTCGGCAATATAAGGCTTCAAGGCCATCTTGTTCTCGCTTGCAGTAACAGGGACAAGGTTGTCGAAAGCAGGGGTCGGCAACCGATAAAGAGTGGAAAATACATGGATTATTGTCAATATTTAGGAATATAGCCTCGATGAAGGCATATTCCCACTATCTTCAACTGAATTATTGGATGGAAACGACTCATGTTCACCGGAATAGTACAAGGGCAGGGCACACTGCTCGACATCATCGATAAACACGACTTTCGCACTCATCTTGTTCAACTGCCTCAGGCCATGCTGCCGGGGCTGGAACTGGGTGCTTCGGTGGCTCACAACGGCTGCTGCCTGACAGTCACCGCCATCGAGGGCGACCGGGTCAGTTTTGACTTGATGCAGGAAACCCTGCGGGTAACCAACCTGGGTCGGTTAACGGTGGGCGACAGCGTCAACCTGGAACGAGCGGCTCGCTTTGGTGACGAGATAGGCGGCCACGCCATGTCCGGGCATATCATGGCCCAAAGCGAACTGCTGGAACGGCGGGTGACAGAAACCAATACCACACTCTGGTTTGCGCTACCGGCCGGCCTTGCCAAATACGTCTTCACCAAGGGTTATATCGGCATCGATGGGATCAGCCTGACGCTGGGAGAAGTACGGGAAGATCGTTTTGCGGTGCACCTGATCCCGGAAACTCTGTCGCGCACCAACCTGGGGCATATTGAGC
>JBFGZI010000352.1:0-2620 GCA_041586855.1 Oceanisphaera sp.
CCATGCCCCGATAGAGGCCGGCTACTTCGTCTTCATAGCCGTTGAACATCAGGGTCGGCTGCCGCTCGCTGCCGAACAGGCCGCCTTCGCCGATCACCCGCTCGCTGGCCTGGCTCCAGCGGGGATGATCCACCTCCGGATTGACGTTGGCATAAAAGCCGTATTCGTAAGCCGCCAGCTGATTCCAGGTGGTGGGTGGCTGCCTGTCGGTCAGGTGGATGCGAACAATGGACTTGATGCCCTTGAAGCCGTACTTCCAGGGCACCACCAGCCTTATCGGCGCCCCGTTCTGGGGCGGCAGCGTCTTGCCGTACATGCCTACCGCCAACATGGCCAGCGGGTTCATGGCTTCGTCCAGTCGCAGCCCTTCCACATAGGGATAATCGATGCCACCGCCGGTAAAACGGGAAGCCTGACCGCGCATCTGCTCCGGATCGTAGAGGGTTTCAAAGGCGACATATTTGGCCTTTGAGGTTGGCCCGGCCGCCTTGATGATGTCCGCCAGTGGCACCCCCAGCCAGGGGATGACCATGGACCAGGCCTCGACACAGCGATGACGATAGATTCGCTCTTCGAGTCGCTGTTTTTCCATCCATGCCCACACATCCAGGGTCTGGGGTCGGTCGACTTCACCCGATATGGTCAGGGTCCAGGGCCGGGTCTTGAACTGCTGGGCATAACGCACCGGATCCGACTTGTCGGCGCCGAACTCGTAGAAGTTGTTGTAGCTGGTCGCCACCCGCTCGGCCGTTTGCGGTATGGAAATTTGATAGGCGTCGGGCCGCTCGAAGCTCAGGGGCACTGTGGTGGCTGCGCCCTTGGTGGCGGACTCCTCACCTCCCAGCAGGGATTTGAACAAGCCGGCGCTGGCCGGGCCGCTCAGTGCCGCCGCCCCCAGGCCCAACCCCAGGCCTTGCAGTATCTGCCGACGCCGACGGTAAACCGGTTCCGGGGTCACCTGGTTTTCGCTCAGTTCCGATTTTTTCTTGTTGTGAATCCGCATGTGAGCTCTCTTGTGTCTGTCTGATTGCATACCGATCTGATTGCATACAAAGAGCGTCACCCTCGCGGAAAAATTTCACCCCTTGCCTTTTTCCTTGTAGGTGCCGGCCTCGATACCGTGCCGATTGAGCAGCTTGTAGAAGTCGGTTCTGTTGCGGCCGGCAAGCCCCGCCGCCTGGCTGACATTGCCCTCTGTTATGCGCAGTATCTTGTGCAGGTACAACCGTTCAAACTCGGCCCTGGCCTCGTTGAAGGTGGGAAACGATTCGCCGCTGCCCGCCAGTATGCCTTCGATCAGCTGCGGGCCTATCACCGGGGCCGAGGCCAGCGCCACCGCCTGCTCCACCACATTCAGCAATTGCCGCACATTGCCCGGCCAGCTTGCCGTTGCCAGCATCGACAGCGCCTCGGGAGCAAAACCGGTCACCTGAGTCTGCTGGCGCTGCCTGAGCTGATCCAGCGCATGGCGCGCCAGCAGTGGAATATCTTCGGGCCTTTGCTGCAACGCCGGCAGGTTCAGGTTTACCACGTTGAGTCGATAAAACAGATCTTCCCGAAAGATTCCCAGCTCCATGGCAGAAACCAGATCCCGGTTGGTGGAGGACAGCACCCGCACATCGGTCTTGATGCTGCGGGTGGCCCCCAGCGGTCGCACCTGCTGCTGCTCCAGTGCCCGCAACAGTTTTATCTGCAGCGACGACGACAGCTCACCGACCTCTTCCAGCAACAGGGTTCCCCCCTGGGCGGTGAGAAACACCCCCGGATGATCGGAAACGGCACCCTCGAAGGCACCTTTGACATGGCCGAACAACTCCGACTCCAGCAGTTGTTCTGTCATGGCGCCGCAATTGAGGGAAATAAAGGGGTAATCCCGCCGCGGGCTGGCATAGTGCAGCACCTCGGCCATCAATGCCTTGCCCGAGCCGCAGGGTCCGGTCAGCATCACGCTGATATCCAGCGGGGCCATGCGCCGGGCCTGCTCCAGCAACGCCACCATGGTCGGGCTGCGGGTCATGATCCTCTGCTGCCATTCGTCTTCCATCGCCGGCAGTGACACCGACAGGGCTTCGTTGATGGTCTTGCGCAACGCTTCCTTGTCGATGGGCTTGGTCAGAAAACCGAATACACCTGAACGAGTGGCGGTGACCGCATCGGTAATGGAGCCGTGGGCGGTCATGATCACCACCGGCAGCCCCACATGCTGACGCTGAATCCGGTCGAACAATGCCAGGCCATCCATGCCATCCATACGCAAATCGCTCAGTACCAGATCGGGCCTTTCCTGCTCCAGCCATTCCAGCGCTTCGGCGCCGCTTGCGGCCGTACTCACCTCGAAGCCTTCACTCTTCAGACGCAATCCCAGCAGCTTCAGCAGGCTGATATCATCGTCCACCAGTAGTATTCTGGCTTTACGCTTCATGGTGTCTGTTCCCGGAATTTACGTTCGTTGATCTGCTCATCGATGCTGGCCAGCTCCTTCAGTTTGCGGGTCAGGCTGTCGACCTGCTGCTGACGATCCGCCAGTTGCCGGTTAAGGGTCAGCAGCTCCTGATTATAGCTCTGATAGGCTCCAAAAAATTGCTGTACCCGGGTATTCACCACCGGCAAATGTTGTTTA
>JBFGZI010000353.1:0-2607 GCA_041586855.1 Oceanisphaera sp.
ACCATGGGCCTGATTGGGCCCGTGGTAGGGATCCTGCCCCAGCATCACCACCTTGACGTTACCCGGATCTGTATATTGAAAGGCGTGAAAAATATTCTGCTGCGATGGATAGATAGCCTTGCCGGCTTCTCGTTCCTGCTCGACGAAACGCATCGCCTCACGAAAATAAGGCTGCTGTTGCTCATGGTCGATGAGCTGGCTCCAGGTCTGGGGCATGGGAATTTCCGTTAACGACAAATATGTAGGGGAATTTATTCGACTCCAAAGGCTGAATCAAGGCTGGCCGCCGATGAAACCCCTGAGGTGGGACACCCATCTTTCATTCCTCACCTCGAGCTAGAGCCGAGCTGGGACACCCATCTTTCAAGAGTATCGGGTGGGTCCCAAGTTACCCCAGTTTGAGATGGGTGTCCTTTTTCACCCAGTTTGAGGTGGGTGTCCTTTTTCAGTTTTTCACCTCCCAGCGGAGCTGAGCCTGCCTGCTGAAAAGATGGAACCTACGGCGTGTCAGGATTGCCGCGGCCGGATTATCCCTTCCTGCATCGCCGTGGCCACCAGGGTACCGTCCCGGGTGTAAAAATGCCCCTGTACCAGGCCGCGGCCGGCGATAGCCCGAGGACTTTCCATCACATAAAGCACCCAGTCATCGAAGCGGAAGTTCTGATGAAACCACATGGAGTGATCTATGGTGGCGACCTGTAGCTGGGGCTCCCAGAACGAGTGACCATGGGGCATCAGGGAGGTGGGCAGAAAATTGAAGTCCGAGGCGTAGGCCAGCAGGTATTTGTGAATGCGGGGATCGTCCGGCAGGCGGCCGTTGGCCTTGAGCCAGATATAGCGCACCGGCTCCGCCTTTTCCGGCTTCATCGGGTTGACGTAATTTACCTGCCGCATCTCTATCGGCTTGGCAGCCAGCAGCTTGTCTTTGACGCGTTCGGGCAGATAACCGGCCAGGGCCCGGATGCGATCGCTCTCGGGTATCAGCCCCTCCGGCTCTGCTACGTCGGGCATGGCGGTCTGGTGCTCGAAGCCGGCCACCGGTTGCTGGAACGAGGCGGTCATATAGAAGATAGGCTTGCCGTATTGCAGCGCCTGCACCCGGCGGGTAGAGGTGGTTTTACCGTCGCGGATGTTTTCCACGTCGTAGATAATCGGCTTGTTGACGTCACCCGGGCGCAAAAAGTAGGAGTGAAACGAATGTACCGGGCGTTCCGGCTCCAGGGTATATTTGGCTGCAGCCAATGCCTGCCCCATGACCTGGCCGCCAAAAACGGCGCCAAAGCCCAGATCCATGCTCTGGCCACGATAGAGCCCATCGTCCAGCGGCTCCAGCGCCAGCAGCCTCAATAACTCATCCAATGCCTGACTCATGGACTATAACCTGTTCATTCAGCGGGTCTTATACGTTAACACAAGCGGATAACGCCAGGGTAGATCACCGGGCACACACCGCCCCCGAACTATGCACACAAGAAAAAGGGCAGCCAATCATTGGCTGCCCTTCAAAGCGTCGTTGGCTTGTTCCCTAAACCTGATTGCTCCCTGCATTCCCTGACCTGACTCGTCCTGTGCCTTCCCCTTCCCGTTCCATCGGGCAATTCCTGCATCATCCTGATATGGTCGCGTCCTGCTACCAATCACTCCTTCCTGGAGCTGTCCTTAATCCCGCATCCTGCGGTTGTCCCTTTGGCCATCCGGGCCCTGTCCCTTGCCATCCTGGCTGTCGGCATTCCTCGCCAACCTCTGCCGTGTCACTCCTTGTAACCACGACGTCCCTGCTCCCTGTGCCGGCTCCTTGCCGGTGATCCCTGAGGCTTCCTGCCAGTCACTTCCTGTGTGCCAGCTGCCTTGCTGTTGGTAGTAATGATACGTCGTTTAGCGTCAGGCTCAATGAGCCCGACGGCTACCCTGACTGTTCGCAAAATAACTAACAATAAAAACAATCATATAATCAACAACTTAAGATAAGTGTAGAGTGGAAGGCGGCAGCATAAACCGCCTTATCCTCAGACTTGTTGAGAGATCTCTTACAAAGCCCGGGGATGATAGCGCTCTGGTCAAAAAAGCAATCAAGCGCCAGATGGCGCTTGATTGCTGAAAACAGGTTAAATTTATATTTCCAACATGGTTTCAACTCATGAGTTCGCCCTGGTACACAGACCACCTGCGCGTAGCCTGACATCGACTCGGACGCAGTGTTTTTTATACATATTCCAGCTCATGATACCGGCCAGCATATTCCCCATCATGGCCCCGACAAACAACCCGCTCAAGCCGGACAACTCGGAACCTGCCCAGAGCAGAGGCAGGTAGCAGCCCAGCAAACGCAATGCCGAAATAGCCAGCGCCAACCTTGGCATGCCCATTGCGTTGCAAACGCAGACCATGATCATGCAGACTCCCAATGCGCCATAGCTGATGGGCACAATCCACAGGTATTCACCGAGAATACCCGCCGTTATATCATCACTGGTCAACAAATCACTCAGAGGTGCCGAAATGAAGGCGACAATAACGGCCAGCACCAACTGCCAGACAACAACAAACCCAACAGCCTTCTTGACCAGTTGCCGGATCTGTTCAATGTCATTACTGCCGCGTAGCCTC
>JBFGZI010000354.1:0-2602 GCA_041586855.1 Oceanisphaera sp.
CGCACGCCTGTACTGGTAGAAGTCAGCCTCAAACAACACAGCGCCGAGGCCTTTCAGCGTTTCGAGCAGGCCATGCTGACGTGTGAGCAGGTGGTGGACTGCTACGCCACCGGCGGCGGCGTGGATTACATATTGCGGGTCATGTGTGATGGCATCGACCAGTACCAGCGGCTGATCGACGGCTGGCTCGACGCGAATATCGGCATAGAGCGCTACTTCACCTATATCGTCACCAAAACCATCAAACAGCAGCCGCCCAGACTGGAGTTCGATTCACAGGCGTTGGCCTAATCCCCGTTACATTGAGTATGTACTCATATTCAGAGCCCCTACTCCATAGCCAACACAGTCATCTCCCTCGACACGCCATAAACCCATCCCTGGGGGCTCGGGAAATGCCGTCTGACCGCCAGGGACGGCGGGAATGCCGGAACGGCAGGAGCATTTTTCGGCCCTGGCATTTCACGGTCGTGGGAGCCGATCTCTGTTGCCTATTCTTGAACACCGAGTTGTCCGCAGGCGACGCCGAACCATCACGGAGGACAAAAGGATCTGCTCCACCGACCATCACATGACAGGGAAGTCATGTGCTGAGCGTCACATGGAGGTGCTTGAAGCGAGTCGGCGGAGCGGGCCCTTTGTCCGGGATTTATGACTGAGCAGGATAATTTCTTTCCGGCCAGCCTTCACCGGAAAAACCGCAGTTTCAAGCCCACCAATCAGAAAAATCATACCGTTACGGCGGTCACAACAAAAAGTATCTCCCCGCCTTCGCTCCTAGAATGACCTCATGGCATCAATTTCATGACAACAAGTCCGTGACAACCATTCCATGACAACAAGCCGTTTTCAATAACCAGACAAAGAGGTGCTGCCGATGAGCCTTTCCCTCGACTCCGTATCAAACAGCACGATATCAAACAGCAAGGTCACCGACGCCATCATGCCCTATCTCAGGGATCCCCGGCTGGTGCGCGAGCTGGCCTATATCGACGGCAAATGGGTCCATGGCAACCGAGATATGGCCGTGTTCAACCCGGCCACCGGTGACGTCATCGGCCACTGCACCCGGCTGCAACCGCAGCAGGTCAATGAAGCCATAGCAGCCGCCGCCAATGCCTTCCCGCCCTGGCGCAGCCTGCTGGCCGACGAGCGTGCCGCCATTCTGATGCGCTGGCACGACCTTATTCTGGAGCACAAGGAAGACCTGGCCATTCTGATGGTGCTGGAGCAGGGAAAATCGCTGGCCGACGCCAGGGGTGAAGTCGACTACGGCGCCTCCTTTGTGCGCTGGTTCGCGGAAGAAGGCCGCCGCGCCTACGGCGACACCATTCCCAGTCACATTCCCGACGCCCAGCTGGCCACCCTTCGCGAGCCCATCGGCGTGGCGGCGCTGATCACGCCCTGGAATTTTCCCCATGCGATGATCACCCGCAAGGCCGCCGCGGCGCTGGCCATTGGTTGCACTGTATTGATCAAGCCGGCCAGCGACACCCCCTACTCTGCCCTGGCGCTGGCCGAGCTGGCCGAACGCGCCGGTTTTCCGCCCGGCGTCATCAACGTACTCACCGGCAAGGGCGCCGATATCTGCGCCGCTCTGTGCCGGTCCGACCAGGTTCGCGCCCTGTCGTTCACCGGCTCTACCCGGGTCGGCAAGCTGCTGTTGGAGCAGGCCGCCAGTACCGTCAAGAAGTGCTCCATGGAACTCGGCGGCAACGCGCCCTTTATCGTGCTGCCGGACATGGACATCCACACCGCCGCCAAAGCCGCGGTGGCAGCCAAGTTTCAGACCGCCGGCCAGGACTGCCTGGCCGCCAACCGCATTTTTGTGCCCCGCAGCGGCTACGAGGCCTTTCTCGACGCCTTCGCCGGCGAAATGGCGCGCATCAGGGTGGGTAACGGCTTGGAGGAAGGCGTGACCATGGGGCCGCTGATCTCGAACCGGGCGGTGGCCAGGGCCCGGGAGATAGTGGATGACGCCCAGGCCCTGGGTGCCCGCCTGATCGCCGGAAACCAGCAAGCGGCACCGGGCGCCAACTTCTTTATGCCGACCCTGCTGGCCGACGTCACCCCGCAGATGAAGGTATTTCGCGAAGAGAACTTCTGCCCGGTCGCCGGGGTGCTGCCCTACGACCACTTCGATGAGCTGCTCCCGTTGGCCAACGACACCGAATACGGCCTCGCCGCCTATGTTTACGGCCACGACATTCGCCACATCTGGCAACTGCTGCGCGGCCTGGAATTCGGCATGGTCTCGGTCAACTCGGTGAAAATGACCGGCCATGGCATCCCCTTCGGCGGCATCAAGCAATCCGGCCTGGGCCGGGAAGGTAGCCGCCACGGCTTCGA
This sequence comes from Oceanisphaera sp., assembly GCA_041586855.1. Classification (GTDB taxonomy): domain Bacteria; phylum Pseudomonadota; class Gammaproteobacteria; order Enterobacterales; family Aeromonadaceae; genus Oceanimonas. Next base: position 2,350 of record JBFGZI010000354.1, read on the forward strand.
CGAATACAGCCAGCTCAAATATTACTGCCTGGGCAACCTTCCCCGGGAGCACCGAGATATGACCTTCAAGGAGTGACGACCATGACCATAGATACCAGAAAACTGCTCGACATAGACCGCAACACCGTCTTCCATGCCTCCACCCATCTCAAGCAATATGCGCAGGGCGAAATGGGCGGCCGCATCATCACCGGTGCCCAGGGCATCCGTATTAAAGACTCGGAAGGCATAGAACTGATAGACGCCTTCGCCG
>JBFGZI010000355.1:0-2599 GCA_041586855.1 Oceanisphaera sp.
ACCGGGCCAGACCCTGCTGGTCGATCAACTGTTGTACCAGGTGGTGGCCAACCATGCCGTTGCCGATGATGATAAGTTGCTGTTTCATTCCCTTGATCCTTAAGCCACCTTGGACTTGCTGGTGAGTTGGCTGACCTTGTCATGGCCTTCGTACAGGAAGCTGAGCACCTGCCGACGCAGTTTGTGGTACTGAGGGTCGTCGCTGAGCTGGACCCGGTTGCGTGGGCGATCCAGAGGGATGTCCAGGATTTCCCCTATGGTGGCCGAGGGGCCGTTGGTCATCATCACGATGCGATCCGACAACAGCACGGCTTCGTCCACATCATGGGTGATCATGATCACCGTATTGCCCAGCTCGGCCTGGATTTCCATCAGCGAGTCCTGCAGGTGGGCCCGGGTCAGGGCGTCGAGGGCGCCGAAGGGCTCATCCATCAGCAGTACCTTGGGATCCACCGACAGCGCTCTGGCTATGCCCACCCGCTGCTTCATGCCGCCGGAGATCTCGCCGGGCAGCTTGTGGGCCGCATGGTTCATATGCACCAGCGCCAGATAATGCGCCACCCGCTCCCTGCGTTCGGCCTTGCCGTGCCGGGTAAAGGTGTTGTCCACCGCCAGGTCGATGTTCTGCTCCACCGTCAGCCAGGGCAGCAGGGCATGGTTCTGGAACACTACGGCCCGATCGGGACCGGGGCCGTCCACTTCCCTGCTTTCCAGGATGACGCCGCCGGTGCTGGGGGCGTACAGTCCGGCCACCAGGTTGAGCACAGTGCTCTTGCCGCAGCCGGAGTGGCCGATCAGCGACACGAACTCGCCTTTCTTCAGTCTGAGGTTGATGTTCTTCAGGGCTTCGAATTCGCCCTTGTCGGTGCGAAAACGCATGTCCACACCGCTCAGTTCCAGATAGTGCTTGCTCATTTCGGTCTCCTTAGCGGTGGTTGCCGCTCTTGTCCCAGGACAGTTGCTGCTGCAGGGCCAGCATCAGCCGGTCGAGCAGGTAGCCGATCAGGCCGATGACCACCACCGCCACCATGATGCGGGCCATGGAGTCGCTGCTGCCGTTCTGGAACTCATCCCATACGAACTTGCCGAGGCCCGGGTTCTGGGCCAGCATCTCGGCGGCGATCAGCACCATCCAGGCCACCCCCAGAGACAGGCGCAGACCGGTGAAGATCATGGGAAGGGCGCTGGGCAGCACTATCTGGCGCACATGGGTCGGGCCCGACAGGCGCAGCATCTTGCTGACGTTGACCAGATCCTTGTCCATGCCGGCCACGCCGACAGCGGTGTTGATCAGCATCGGCCACAGGCTGCACAGGGTGACGGTGACCAGGGAGATCAGGAACGACTTGGATACCAGCGGATCCGGACTCACATAGAGGGCGCTCACCACTATGGTCACCAGCGGCAGCCAGGCCAGGGGGGATACCGGCTTGAGCAGCTGTACCACCGGGTTCATCGCCTGATACAGGTTGTTGTTCAGTCCCAGGGCGATACCGGCCGGAATGGCGATGATCATGGCCAGCACAAAGCCGGCGGCCACGGTTTTCAGGCTGGTGAAGATCTGGTCGAAGAAGGTGGGACGGCCGGTGAAGCCGCGCACCTTCACCTTGGCATCGGGGTTCTCTGCCTTGATGGCCAGGTTACGGGCGATCTGACGGTCGTAGAATGCCCGCTCCCGGGCCCGCTCGGCCTGATGCTCCTGCACCAGATTGACCAGCTGCTGGCCGGTCTGCACCGGGCCGGGCAGGGTGCCGAGGGAGGTGGTGACCTGGGCCGCCAGCAGGTGCCACATCAGCAGAAAACCGGCAAGGCCCAGCAGGGGGATCAGGGTCCTGGACAGCCGGTGCGGCGAACTCAGGCCGGAAAGTCGGGACAGGGTGATGATGTTGATCATAATACCTCCTTAGAGCTGGCTATCGCCGGTCAGGCCGATGGCAAACTGGTCGATGTAGGCGTTGGGATGGCGGCCATCAAAGGTCTTGCCATCGATAAAGTCGCGGGTGACGGGACGGAAACCGTCGCGGCTGTCCAGCCCGGGGAAATCGTCGGCAGACAGCCGGCCGTCGGCGATCAGCGCCTTGGCGGCCCGGGTGTAGATATCCGGGCGATAGATGCGTCTGGCCTGATCCAGATACCAGTCGTCGCTCTGGGCCTGGGGGATCTGGCCCCAGCGGCGCATCTGGGTCATGAACCAGATGGCATCGCTGTAGTAGGGATAGCTGGCGTTATGACGGAAGAAGACGTTGAAGTCGGGCGCCGGGCGCACATCCCCCGGCTCGTATTCGAAGGAGCCGGTCATGCTGGCGGCGATCACCTGCTTGTCGGCGCCCACATAGTAGGACCGGGACAGAATATCGACGGCCTGTTGACGGTTGCCGTTGTCGTCTGCATCCAGCCAGTGGGCGGCGCGCAGCAGCGCCTTGACCAGACGGAGATGGCTGTTGGGGTTGGCGTCGCTCCAGGCCTTGCTGACTGCAAAGACTTTTTCCGGATTGTAGGGCCAGATATCGTGGTTGGTGATCACCGGCACCCCGATTTTCTTGAGCACGGCCTGCTGGTTCCAGGGCTCGCCCACGCTGTAGCCGGCGATGGTGCCTGC
>JBFGZI010000356.1:0-2590 GCA_041586855.1 Oceanisphaera sp.
TCGACATAGACTTCTTCACCGGCGAAGAAGAAGCGCAGCTGATCGTCCTGATTCGGCTGACCGATGACGTGGCTGCAGGCAGCCAGGCCATGACCGGCCAGACAGGTCAGCACCGCTTCCTTGTCTTCGCGACGAACCTGCACGACAGCGCCCAGCTCTTCGTTGAACAACGCCGCCAGCTGATCGGCACCCAGCAGGTCCAGCTCGATATCCAGACCCCTGTTACCGGCAAAAGCCATTTCCGCCAGAGTGGCGAACAGGCCGCCATCGCCCTTGTCGTGGTAGGCCAGCAATTTCTTGTCGGCGATCAGGGTCTGAATGGCGTAGAAGAAGCCTTTCAGCTGCTCCGGGCTGTCCAGATCGGCGGGCTTGTCACCCAGCTGGCGGTACACCTGGGCCAGAGCCGAGGCGCCCAGACGGTTCTTGCCGTTACCCAGATCGATCAGGATAAGATCGGTGTCACCCAGGTCGCTACGCAACCAGGGGGTGACGGTGGCACGCACGTCGTTCACCTTGGCGAAGGCGGTGATCACCAGTGACATCGGGGAGGTAACCGTCTTGTCTTCGCCGTCTTGCTGCCAGCCGGTCTTCATCGACATGGAGTCCTTGCCCACCGGTATGGTCAGTTCCAGCTCGGGACACAGTTCTTCGCCCACGGCCTTGACCGCTTCATACAAGCCGGCGTCTTCACCGGGATGACCGGCGGCAGACATCCAGTTGGCAGACAGTTTGATGTGCTTGAGCTCGCCGATGTCGGTGGCGGCGATGTTGGTGATGGCTTCCGCCACCGCCAGACGGGCCGAAGCCGCATAGTCGAGCAGCGCCACCGGCGCCCGTTCACCCATCGACATGGCTTCACCGGCATAGGTGTCGAAGGCGGCGGCAGTCACGGCGCAGTCGGCCACCGGTACCTGCCAGGGACCGACCATCTGGTCCCGCGCCACCAGACCGGTGACGGTACGGTCACCTATGGTGATCAAAAAGCCCTTGTCGGCCACGGTCGGCAGTGTCATGACCCGCTCGGCCGCGTCCTTGAGATCGATGCCACTCAGCTCCAGCGCCGGGCTCTGGTGTTGGGCCGTGGTGACGTCACGCTGCATCTTGGGCGCCTTGCCCAGTAGCACTTCCAGCGGCATGTCGATGGGCTGATTATCGAAATGCTCGTCATGCAGGCTCAGGTGCGACTCGGCGGTGGCCTCGCCGACCACGGCAAAGGGGGCCCGCTCGCGCCGACAGATGGCTTCAAACTCGGCCATGCGATCATCCGCCACCGACATCACGTAACGCTCCTGAGACTCGTTACACCAGATTTGCAACGGGCTCATGCCCGGCTCGTCGTTGGGAATGTTGCGCAGCTCGAAACGACCGCCACGGCCGCCGTCGTTGACCAGCTCGGGCATGGCGTTGGACAGCCCACCCGCGCCTACATCGTGGATAAACTGAATGGGGTTGTGCTCGCCCATGGCCCAGCAACGGTCGATCACTTCCTGACAGCGGCGTTCCATTTCCGGGTTGTCCCGCTGTACCGAGGCAAAGTCCAGATCCTCACAAGACTGGCCGGAGGCCATGGAGGAAGCGGCACCGCCGCCCAGACCGATGTTCATCGCCGGACCACCCAGCACCACCAGCTTGGCGCCGACGGTGATCTCGCCCTTCTGCACGTGTTCGCCACGAATGTTGCCCAGACCACCGGCCAGCATGATCGGCTTGTGGTAGCCGCGCACTTCTTCGCCGTTAAAGCTGGAAACCTTCTCTTCGAAGGTACGGAAGTAGCCGAGCAGTGCCGGACGGCCAAACTCGTTGTTGAAGGCGGCACCGCCCAGCGGACCCTCAATCATGATATCGAGGGGGCTGACGATGCGTTCGGGCTTGCCGAAGTCCTGCTCCCAGGGGCGGGCATAGCCCGGTATCTTCAGGTTGGACACGCTGAAGCCCACCAGGCCGGCCTTGGGCTTGGAGCCGCGACCGGTAGCGCCTTCGTCACGGATTTCACCGCCGGAGCCGGTGGCCGCACCCGCATAAGGCGAAATGGCGGTGGGGTGGTTGTGGGTTTCCACCTTCATCAGGATGTGGATATCTTCCTGATGGTAGCGATATTCGCCGGACTCGGGGCTCGCAAAGAAACGCCCGGCGGTTGAACCTGTCATCACGGCCGCGTTGTCCTTGTAGGCCGACAGCACATGCTCGGGTGTCTGCTCGAAGGTATTCTTGATCATCTTGAACAGCGACTTGGGCTGATCGACACCGTCTATGGTCCAGTCGGCATTGAAAATTTTGTGGCGACAGTGCTCGGAGTTGGCCTGAGCGAACATGTAGAGTTCGATATCGTTGGGATTACGCCCCAGGGCGGTAAAGCCGTCATACAGATAATCGATTTCGTCCTCGGCCAGCGCCAGACCCATGCTGACGTTGGCCTCGGCCAGGGCGTCGCGGCCGCCGGTCAGAATATCCACGGCGGTCACCGGGGCCGGCTCTGCCTCGGCAAAGAGGCAGCTGGCATCTTCCAGCGCATCAAGGGTCACTTCGGTCATGCGGTCGTGCAACATGTCGGTGACCGCATCCAGTTCGGCGGCACTGGGGGTGCGCTCAA
>JBFGZI010000357.1:0-2587 GCA_041586855.1 Oceanisphaera sp.
AGTGCCCTGGGTGCTTTCATCCAGAAACAGCAGTTCATCGGTAATGTCGGCACTGCGGATCGGGTACTGGCTGTAATCTTCGTTATCCATGAAGACATGCTCTTCACCGTCCACATAAGACAGCACCACGTTACGACGCTGCAGCTCGACGGTGTTGAGCAAGTCGTCGCCCTTGAAGCGCTCCTCGACCTTGAGCCCGGTTCTCAGATCGGTAAAGCGCATCTTGTACAGGGTGGCTCCACCACGGGCGCTCGGGCTCTGTACATCTATATCACGCACCATCAGCAGCTTGCCGTCCAGTTCGATCACTATGCCTTTTTTAACTTCGTTTGCCCTTGCCATGGCGTACCTCCAGAAAAGTCCGAAGTCGCATCTTAGCCAAGCCGGCACGCCAGAGCCATAGCCTTGCTCGCAGATTTAAGAGCTGCCTGTTCCGGGCACTTCCCGAGACAATGTCATGCACATATTGTCCCACCCCGCCGTCATGCCCGCCGGCAGCCGGTTCTGCCGCAGCCAGACATGAAAATCATGACCGATATGGGTCAGGATAATGCGTTCGGGATTGAGGGCCTCCTGCAATTCCAGCACCTGGTCCAAGCCATTGTGATTGCGCCCACCAACACCGGGCGGAAAACTGCAGTCGATCACCAGCACATCCAGCGGCGGCAGACTCTGCAGCAGAAAGAGGCTCTGCGCCGGCAGCCCCAGGGTATCGGTCAGGTAGGCCAGCCGTTGGTCCCCGAGCTCAAACAGGTAGCCCAGAGTCGGCCGGGAATGGCGCATGTCCAGCGGGGTGATGGTCAGCCCGCCCTGTTGCCACTTCCGGCCATGCGCCATGGTGGGCCGAAAATCCAGGCAGCCGGGGTGCCTGAGCAAGTCGGCACAACCTTCGGGATCATCCGGGCACCACACCGATATCGGCGCCGCCCGCCCCCAGCGCAGATGGAACAGGCCCTGCACGTGATCCACATGAAAATGCGTCAGCAGGATGCCGCTAAGGCTGCCGGGTGGAAAGCGTCGGTGCAGATCCATCAGGCCGCCGTCGATCAACAGCCGATGGCCATCCCACTCCAGCAGAGCCGAACAGGGTTCACGCCCCTGCTCCGGCTCGGCATGAGCCTGGGCACAATAGCGGCAGTCGCAGCCATACAGCGGCATGCCACCGGCGGCGCCCGTTCCCAGCAGGGTCAGACTCATCATCTTATTCTCCTCCCTGCAAATAGCCCTGAAACTGGCGTAAGGTCTCGGTCAGGAGACCGCCGTTGTCCAGCCGCCACACCGAGTCCGGCAGCCCACGACTCTGGATCTGCGCCCGCTCCAGCCGCCGGACAATGTCATCTTCACTTTCCCGTCCCCGGGCCCGCAATCGCCGGCCCAGGATATCCGGAGAGACAATGATCATCACCGGCACCAGCCGCTCCCCGAACCGGGCCTGCGCCCGAGGCAGACTGGCCCGTGAGCCGTTGACCATGACATCGACATCGGATGCCAGCCAACGCTCGAGCTCGCATCCCAGGGCGTAGCGATGGCCGTTGGCCTCCCAGTCGAGCGCAAACAGACCGAGCTGCTGTCGCAGTCGAAACTCCTCGTCGGAAAGTTCGACATGGTTTTCGCCCCCCGCCGAGGCAGCGCGGGTGATATAGCGGTGGGCCACCAGCACCTGGCTACCGAGTTGCTTTCGCACCAGCTGCATGAAGCTGTCCTTGCCGGCCCCGGAGGGGCCTATCACATAAAACAGCCGTCCCCTGCCATCCTTCATGACGCCATTCTCCTGCATCAGTACGCCAGCTCACCCCGACACCAGACCCGGGTCGGATAGACCTGGCCGTCATGCTGTCGTGCCAGCACCAGATCGGCCCGCCGACCTTCCGCCAGTACTCCGCGGTCGTTCAGCCCCAGAGCTCGTGCCGGGTTACAGGTCGCCAGCCGCACCGCATCCGCCAGCCCCAGTGCATTGCGCTCATCTTCCGCCAATCGGAACACGGCGTCGAGCAGGCTGCCCGGATAGTAGTCGGACGACAGTACATCCAGTACCCCCAGCGCGGCCAGCTCGTGGGCGGCCACATTGCCGGAATGGGAGCCACCGCGCACCACATTGGGCGCACCCATCATCACCATAAGATCATGCCGATGAGAGGCGGTCGCCGCCTCGACCGTGGTCGGGAATTCGGCAATCACCATGCCCAGCTGACGGGACTCCTGCACGTGTTCCAGGGTGGCGTCGTCATGACTGGCCAGGGCAATACCCCGCTCCCGGCACTGGCGGGCAATTTCCGCCCGGTTGGGCGCCGACCAGCGGGCCGACAATGCCAGCTGGCTCTGCTCGAACTCCTGCATCTGCTGATCATTGAGATGATACTTGCCCTGATAATATTCCCGGTACTTGACCCTGTTGACGAACTGGCGCTGACCGGGGGAGTGATCCATCAGCGACACCAGCCGTACCTCCGGCAGTTCCAGGTAATGCTCGAACAGCGGCACCGTGGTCTCGTGAGGCAGCTCGCAACGCAGGTGCAGCAGGTGCTGGGCCCGGTTCAAGCCGCGACGCTCGCTGTCCACCACCGTATGGATCATGCGGTCGAGGTTG
>JBFGZI010000358.1:0-2583 GCA_041586855.1 Oceanisphaera sp.
CAAGTTCGAAAGGATCGTTCAGCCACAGGCGCAGGCCGGAGGCCTGACCCGGCGCATAGCGCAGCAGGCGGGCCGCATCGTCCAGCCGGGCCAGCACCAGCTGGCGGTCTACGTCGTTGCCGGTGCTGAAGGTGCCGACCAGGGTAAAGAGTCGCTGGCTCGGCACCCGACCCAGCGGCGTAAATCGGCTGCCCTCGGTGACCGTCACCCGCACCTGATCGCCGGGCACCACGCCCAGGCTGCGGGCCACGCCCGCACCCATCACCAGGCCATAAGGCAGATATTCGAAATATTCCCGGGTGCGCGGATCCAGCCCCTGTAGCAGCTTGTCCTGGCTATTGGCCGGGTCCAGGCCGTAGAGCTCGACCCCGGTCAGATGACCCGGGCCCTGCACCATGGCCTCGGCGCTGATGAAGGGCGTGGCGGCGGTCACCACCGAATCCGGCGTAAACAGGTCGCGGTACTGATCCGGGTCGTCCAGCCGACGCAGGTCCTTGGTCACCAGGGCATGGGGAATGACGCCGAGCATCTGATCTTTCATCTGTTGCTCGAAGCCGTTCATCACCGCCGACACCAGGATCAGGGCCGCCACCCCCAGCAGAATACCGATGGTGGAAAAGCCGGAAACAAAGGATGCGAAGCTGCGTCGCCCCCGCGCCCCGGCATAGCGTAAACCCAACATCAGCGTCAGGGGTTGAAACATGGTGTAATCATCCGTTTTTTAAAGGGTTTTACGTCACCCGCAAGTTGCGGAATAATAAAGGCATGTGAATGGCGCAACAAGAGCAGCGAATGATGGCAGACCCTTATTTCAGCATCGACGACCAGGCGCAGGTTAACCTGATCCCCCTGACTGATGGCGAAACGGTGCCCGACGCGGACGCCCTGGAGGCCGAAATAACCGCGCCGTTCAAGCTTATCAGTGAAGTGACCCGCATCGATACCAATAATGCCCGCCTGCTGCGCAACCTGGACAAACACGCCAAACAACTCAAGGCCCGTGCCAAACGCCGCGCCCAACAGGACAACGCATCACACTCATGATACAGATCCCCAGCCCCACTCCCCGCCCCAGAGCCAGCCTGGGCCAGCTGATTGGCAGCAGTCTGGCGCTGGCCATCGCCGAACAGGTCAAACAACAGCAACAACGGGTGCTGCTGGTGGTGCCCGATACCCCCACCGCCCTGCGCCTGGAGCAGGAAGTGCGTCACCTGCTGGCCGACGAGACGCTGCCGGTGGCGCTGTTTCCCGACTGGGAAACCCTGCCCTACGATCAGTTTTCACCCCATCAGGACATCATCTCCCAGCGACTGGAGACCCTGTACGGACTGCCGGCGCTCAAGCGCGGCCTGCTGATTGCGCCCATCACCACCCTGATGCTGCGCACCCCGCCGCGCGACTGGCTGGAGCAGAACAGCCTGCTGCTGAACACCGGCGACAAGCTGGACCTGCACGCCCTGCGCAGCCGGCTGGAGCGCGCCGGTTACCGGGCGGTAGAGCAGGTGCTGGAGCACGGCGAATTTGCCGCCCGCGGCGCCCTGCTCGACCTGTATCCCATGGGCGCGAACGAGCCGGTGCGCATCGACTTCTTCGATGACGAAATCGACACCCTGCGCCCCTTCGATCCGGACACCCAGCGCTCCCGCGACAAGGTGAAGCAGGTGCGGCTGCTGCCGGCCCGGGAATTCCCCACCGACGCCACCGCCATAGAACGGTTTCGGGGCCAGTACCGGGAACGCTTCGCCCTGCGCAACGAGCCGGAGTCGCTGTATCATCGCGTCAGCCAGAGCCAGTTCCCCCCCGGCATAGAGCATTACTTTCCGCTGTTCTTCGAACAGATCCAGACCCTGTTCGACTCGCTGCCCGAGCAACTGCTGGTACTGGGTGTCGGCGAGCTGAACGAGGCCGCCGACATCTTCTGGCAGGATGTTCAGAGCCGCTACGAAGACCGCCGTCACGACCAGCTGCGCCCCTTGCTGCCCCCGGACGAGCTCTATCTCAGGCCCGGCGACCTTCTGCACCGGCTCAAGCAATGGCCCCAACTGCAATTGAGCCAGACCCCGGTGCTGGAAAAAGGCGATCGGCAGAACGCCCCCATACAGCCCCTGCCCATTCTGGAAGTGGAACACCAGAAAACCGAGCCCCTGGCCCGGTTGCTGAGCTTCTGCGAACAGTTCGAGGGGCGCATTCTGTTCTCGGTCGAAAGTGCCGGTCGGCGCGAGGCACTGAACGAGCTGCTGGCGGGCACTGCTATCAAGCCCTGGCCCTGCGATAACCTGAGCCATTTTCTGGCCGGCAAAGACCCGATTGGCCTGCTGGTCGGCCCCCTGTCCCAGGGCTTTATTCTCGACGACAAGCTGGCGCTTGTCTGCGAAGGCGACCTGCTCGGCGGCCGGGTGATACAGCGCCGGCGGCGGGAAAAATCCACCGGTCTGAGCCCCGACACCCTGATCCGCAACCTGGCCGAACTGTCCATCGGTCAGCCGGTGGTGCATCTGGATCACGGCGTGGGCCGCTACACCGGGCTGCAAACCCTGGACGCGGGCGGGCTCAAGTCCGAATACCTGACCCTGGAATACGCCG
>JBFGZI010000359.1:0-2573 GCA_041586855.1 Oceanisphaera sp.
AAAAATAATCCGGGTCAGCGGCACTGTGCAGGGGGTGAGCTTTCGCTTTTACACCCAGTGCGAGGCGGAAAAACTGGGCGTGCGCGGCTATGCCCGCAACCTGCCGGACGGACGGGTGGAAGTCTTCGCCGAAGGCGAGGCCGCTAAAGTGAGGCAATTGGTGAACTGGCTGAGGCGGGGGCCCGATACCGCCGTGGTAGACGGCATCACCGAAGAAGACGTGGCCCCGGCCCACCACCACGGCTTCGAGACCGGTTGATGTCAAAAAAGCCCGGCGTGGCCGGGCTTTTGTCTTAACTATCGGGAAATTATCGGGAAATTATCGGGATGTTCAGACTTTCATCCTGGCATCCAGTTCTTCGATTCTGGCTTTCCAGATGGCGGGGCCGGCGACGTGGGCGTTGTTGCCCTCGCTGTCGACCGCCACGGTAACCGGCATGTCTTCCACTTCGAATTCGTAGATGGCTTCCATTCCCAGATCTTCAAACGCCACTACCCGGGCCTTCTTCACTGCCTTGGCCACCAGGTAGGCGGCGCCACCCACGGCCATCAGGTAAACGGCCTTGTGCTTCTGGATGGAGTCGACGGTGGCCGGGCCACGCTCGGCCTTGCCGACCATGCCCATCAGACCGGCCTGCTCCAGCATCATGTCGGTGAACTTGTCCATGCGGGTAGAGGTAGTGGGGCCGGCGGGGCCGACCGCCTCGTTGCCGATGGCGTCAACCGGGCCCACGTAATAGATGAAGCGATCCTTGAAATCGACCGGCAGCGGTTCGCCGTTGTTGAGCATTTCCTGAATGCGCTTGTGGGCGGCATCGCGGCCGGTGAGCAGCTTGCCGGACAAAAGCACGGTTTCGCCCATCTTCCACTCTTTGATCTCGTCGCGGGTCACCGTGTCCAGATTGACCCGGCGCACGTTTTCGCCCACTTCCCAGGTCACTTCCGGCCAGTCTTCCAGCTTCGGCGGGGTCAGCTCGGCGGGGCCGGAGCCGTCCAGGTGGAAGTGCACGTGACGGGTGGCGGCACAGTTGGGGATCATCACCACCGGCTTGGAGGCCGCGTGAGTAGGGGCGGACTTGATCTTGATGTCCACCACAGTGGTGAGACCGCCCAGACCCTGGGCGCCTATCCCTAACTTGTTGGCTTTCTCGAAGATCTCCAGACGCAGTTTTTCTTCGGTGGTTTCGGCGCCGCGTTCGATCAGATCATGGATGTCGACCGGATCCATCAGCGATTCCTTGGCCAGTACGGCGGCTTTTTCGGCGGTGCCGCCGATGCCGATGCCGAGCATGCCGGGCGGACACCAGCCGGCGCCCATGGTCGGCAGGGTCTTCAGCACCCATTCGACGATGTCGTCGGACGGGTTGAGCATCACCATCTTGGACTTGTTCTCGGAGCCGCCGCCCTTGGCGGCGATGGCCACTTCGACCTCGTTACCGGCCACCATGTCGATGTGCACCACGGCAGGGGCGTTGTCTTTGGTGTTGATGCGGCGACCGGCGGGGTCGGCCACTATGCTGGCGCGCAGGGGGTTATCGGGATTGCCGTAGCCGCGGCGTACCCCTTCATCCACCATTTCCTGCACTGTCATGTCGGTATCCCACTGCACCTGCATGCCGATTTTGACGAAACAGGTGACGATGCCGGTATCCTGGCAGATGGGTCTGTGACCTTCGGCGGACATGCGCGAGTTGATCAGGATCTGGGCGATGGCGTCTTTGGCGGCCTGGCTCTGCTCTTTGTTGTAGGCTTTTTCCAGCGCCTGAACGAAGTCCAGCGGATGGTAGTAGGAGATGTATTGCAGCGCATCGGCAACGGAGTCGATAAAGTCCTGCTTCTTGATAATGCTCATGGCTTCCTCTGAGTTGGCGGGCATAGCTCTGTATTGTTATAAGTGTCGCTATGATACGCTTGGCGGCCCCCGGCTGGCCAGCCTGAGCGCCAGACGAGATGCCAAAATTGTCGAGTGGATTACATTAATGGGACTGCCTTTACACATTCACAGCCAGCCGTTTTCCGGCTCGGTGCATGATTTCTTTTCTTCGATTGCCGAATTGCCCTGGGCCATGCTGCTGGAGTCTGCCGCACCGGGCGGCAGTGATAGCCGTTTTCACATCATCAGCGCCCAGCCGCTGGCTACCCTGGTGACCCGCGGCGAAGAAACGGTGATCGATCATCAAGAGGGGTCTATGACCTCCACGGATTCGCCTTTCGCCCTGCTCAAAGACTGGCAACGGCGGCTGCTGGGCGAGGTGACGCTGCCGGCGCCTTATCAACATCTGCCCTTTGCCGGCGGGGCCCTGGGCCTGTTCTGCTACGATTTGGGCCGACGGCTGGAGCGACTGCCGACGCTGGCCATCAACGAGCTGGCGACCCCGGACATGGCGGTGGGTATTTTCGACTGGGCCTGGGTCATAGACCGGGAACAGGGCCAGGCCCATCTGCTGGTGCTGGGTGACGAGGCGGCACTGGCGTCCCGCCTGGCCTGGTGGCAGGCGCAGCAAGCGCCAACACCGGAACCCTTTCACCTGACCGGTGCCTGGCAGGCCAACAAGACGGCGGCCGAGTATGAG
>JBFGZI010000360.1:0-2568 GCA_041586855.1 Oceanisphaera sp.
TCTTCCGCCGTCGTCCGCGTTTCGAAGTCGACGAAGCAGAGCCGGCCGATGATCCTGTCATCACCAGGGAGCCCAGCCGCTGATATGGGCATCAATCACCCCATACCAAAGCTGGCAACAGTGTCGACCACCGAGCCCTGGTATCAGCCAACCGGCAACGAAGTGGCGTTGTTCGAGCAATGCCATCAACGCCATCTGGCGGTGATGCTCAAAGGGCCGACCGGATGCGGCAAGACCCGCTTTGTTGAGCATATGGCCTGGCGCCTGCAGCGGCCCTTGATTACCATTGCCTGCCACGATGATCTGGCGGCCAGCGACCTGATCGGACGCTACCTGATCCAGCATGATGGCACCGTCTGGCAGGATGGTCCCCTGACCCGGGCGGTGCGCGAAGGCGCTATCTGCTATCTCGATGAAATAGTTGAAGCACGTCAGGATACCGTAGTGGTACTGCACGCGCTAACCGACCACCGACGGATACTGCCGATCGACAAGACGGGCGAGAATCTCCAGGCTGCCTCCGGGTTTCAACTGGTGGTGTCTTACAACCCCGGTTATCAGCGAATGCTCAAGGATCTCAAACCCAGTACGCGCCAGCGTTTTGTGGCAATGGATCTGGACTTTCCCGCTGCACAAGACGAAGCGGTGATCGTCCGCCATGAAAGCGGCGTCGATCATGCCACTGCCACCGGCCTGGTGGTATTGGCCGAGCGCATTCGGCAACTGCGCGATCGAGGGCTGGCCGAGGTACCCAGCACCCGCCTGCTGATAGCTGCAGCGGCCTTGTCTGTCAGCGGAATCGAGTTGCGCGAAGCCTGCTATGCGGCCATCGTCTCACCCTTATCCGATGAGCCGTCGATGATCAGCGCCCTGCGGGATCTGGTTGACGGCACCTTTATCTGACATGGCCGAACCCGAAGAGCTGCTCAGCGATGCCGCCCGTCACGCGACCATTTTTACTCAGAAACTCTGGCGACGCTATCGCCCTCTCCCGGCGGGGCCGCCCACCGCCCTGCTGGCCGATGTTGCGCCGCGTCTGGACCTGCTGATTACCGCTGTGACTGGTCACAGCTACCCACTGCGTATTGCCCAGCACCCCGCCCATCCGACCTTTCTCTCGCGCATATTCCGACGCATCCAGACACCCTGGCTGCAACAGCCGGTGCCGGCGACCAATGGCTGTTATCTCTGGTTGCCAGCCGACTCGCGAGTCGAGGATCTTGACCTCGGCCATGAGCTGTACCGGGTCATGGCCTTGCAACAGGCGTTGCGCGCAGTACGCGGCAGTGCCGAGCCACCGCAGCCAATACCCTCACCATTGCATGGGGATCTGTATCTGCTGCTCGAAGCCTGGGCGGCCGATACCGAGCTGCTGCGCCTGCTCCCCGGCATGCAGCAGTCCCTGTTGCGCTTGCGCCAGCATGCGCTGCAACGGCGGCCACCGTTGCATTGCTTTTCTTCGGCACGCCGTCCATTGGAGCTATGGTTACGCCACTTGCTGGAAAGCCCTGCCACCCAGGGGGCAGTTCCCCTCAGTGACAGTCCCGCACAGTCTTGCTGGCTGGCTGCCGAGCTTGTCAACAGTCAGCGGCTCTGCTCTGGTGATAAAAAGACGAATGATCAGAAGCTGGGCGATGCGCCACTGCTTAAGGACTGGTGGACCGGCGAGCTGCGCGCGCCCACCCTCACCAGCAGCAGCCATATCGCAGACAACGCCGAGCAACACACCGAGCCGTCGACACCACCACCGCGCAGTAGCCGCCTGCCACGCCGCCCCGAGGTGCGCGAAGCGACCGAGGAAGAAGATAATGACACGGCTGCCGAGGGACTTTTTATGGTTCAGGCCGACGAGCCTCATCAGCAAGCAGAAGATCCCTTCGGCCTGAACCGGCCCATTGATCGGGATGAAGACACCAGCGCCGACGAGTTTGGCGATATGTTGTCGGACTTGTCCGAGGCGCGCCTGGTGTCCACTCCGGGCTCGCCTAAGGAAGTGCTGCTCGCCGACGACCCGCCCGATACCAATACCAGCATGCAATTGCGACGGGCCGTGCGCGAGGATAGGGGGATTTGCTATCCCGAATGGGATTATCGCGCTCAAGCCTACCGCGATCCCGGTGCCACCGTACGAGTACTGCCCAATCTGCCAGGCACCCAGGCCTGGGTGGATAATACGCTGGACCAGCATGGCGCCCTGCTGAATCAAATCCGCCGCCACTTCGAAATGCTCAGTGCCAGGCGCGTCACCCGTCGCAAGCAACTCGACGGGGACGATATCGATCTGAATGCCTGGATCGACAGCTACGCAAACTTCCGCGCCGGTGGCGCTCTATCTGAAGCCTTGTATCAGACCCGCCGCACAGCCGTACGGGATCTGGCAATCACCCTGCTGATTGACGTCAGCGGCTCGACCGACAGCTGGGTTGGGGCTAACCGACGGATTATTGATGTAGAGCGTGAAGCCCTGCTGCTGGTGTGCATCGCACTGGAGGGCATGGGTGAACCCTATGCGGTACAGGCCTTCTCGGGGGAAGGCCCGGACAGGGTGATTATTCGTGAGCTAAAAAA
>JBFGZI010000361.1:0-2552 GCA_041586855.1 Oceanisphaera sp.
CAGCCGGATCTGCTCCAGCACCTCGGTGGAGAGATTCTGGGCCTCGTCGATGATCAGCACCGTCTGGCGGCCCCGGGCATGGGTATCGAGCAGATGATGATGAATGGCGTCGGTCAGCTGTCTGCCATTGGACGGCTCCGGCACCGTTATTGCCAGCTCCTGACAGATGGCGGCCAGCAACTCCTGCACCGAACAGCCGGGATTGAGAATAAACGCCAGATCGGTCTGCTCCGGTACCTGTTCCAGCAGGCAGCGACACACGGTGGTTTTTCCGGTGCCGACCTCTCCGGTCAGCAGTACAAAACCGCCGTGACAGACGAGTCCATACTGCAAATGAGCCAGCGCCTCTCTGTGTTGCTGGCTGAGGTAGAGATAACGCGGATCGGGCGCAATGGAAAAAGGCAGATCGCTGAGGCCGAAATAAGAGTCGTACATGATGGCCGTCCCTGGGTGCACATGGGTATAAATATAGAAGTCGTCTGCCCAACCCGCCCCTCCGGTAGCGGCTTTACCCTACGGGATTAGGGTCTGTACTAAACTGGTTGGTATCTGTTCAAGGATGGCGATAGATAATGACGACAGAATCCACATCTCGATGCCGGGCTCGTGAACCGCAGCAGACCCAGAGAAAGGTGCTTTACCTCCATTGGTCATCGGCGGGGGAAGAGGAGGTGACCGAGCTGCTGGATGACTGGCAGGTGATCCGGGTTGGCTCGGTTCCGGAGGCGCGTGCGGCCATGCAGGAGTGTCCGTTTCGAGTGGCGCTGGTGCATTTTGGCGAGCTGGATCATGAGCGGCAACTGGCCTTCGAACAGCTGGTGGAAGAATCACCGCCACTGTACTGGATTGCCCTGATCGATGCGGACAGCGCAGAGCAGAGCACCTTCAGCCAGTTGATCTATGACTATTTCTTCGACTATTACACCCTGCCGCTTACCGACAAGATCCCCTTTCTGTCGGCCACCCTGGGTCATGCCTATGGCCTGGGAGCCCTGTGCGATGCCGAGCATGAGCAGCGCCGCTATCGGGAAGAATGCCAGATGGTGGGCGCCAGCCCGGCCATCAGGCTGGTGTTCAGCCAGATCCGCAAGGTAGCGGGGGTGGATGCCACCTTGCTGATCACCGGCAGCAGCGGCACCGGCAAGGAGCTGGTCGCCCGGGCCATTCATCAGCGCTCCCGGCGCCGACTCGGGCCCTTTGTGGCACTGAACTGCGGCGCCCTGCCGGAGAATCTGGTGCAGGCCGAGCTGTTCGGTCATGAAAAAGGCGCCTTTACCGGCGCTCATTGCCGCAAGATAGGACGCATTGAAGCCGCCACCGGCGGTACCTTGTTTCTCGATGAAATCGGTGATCTGCCGCTGTCATTGCAGGTAAACCTGCTGCGATTTCTGCAGGAAGAAACCATAGAGCGGCTGGGTGGCCATGAAACCCTGTACATCGATGCCCGGGTCATTGCCGCCACCCACAGGGATCTGGAAGAGGAAGTGCGTGAGGGCGCCTTTCGGGAAGATCTCTACTATCGGCTGAACGTGCTCAGCATTGAAGTGCCGGATCTCAAGGAGCGGGAAGGTGACATAGAGCTGCTGGCCAACTTCTTTTTTCGCAAGTTTACCGAGGGCAGACAGCACAAGGTCAGAGGCTTCAGCCGCAAGGCCATGGCCGCCATGAACCAGCACGATTGGCCCGGTAATGTGCGCGAGATGATCAACCGGGTGCGCAAGGCCATAGTGATGAGTGACAACCGCTTGATCACCGCCACCGATCTGGGGCTGAACAAGGGCGGGGGCGAAGGGACTGTGCCCACCCTGGAGCAGGCCCGCCATCAGGCCGAGCGGCAGGCCATTCGGTGCAGCCTGAAAAAAGCCGATCATAATGTGACTTCTGCCGCCCGTATGCTGGGAGTATCCCGGGTCACCCTGTATCGGCTGATGGAAAAGCATCGGCTGAATGAGGCCGGAAAAAACTGATCCTGTTTCTTGTGGTTAACAGTTTGCGATAACCGTTTTAGATAACAGGAGCTGAAAGCGAGTAAAAACATCTGATTATATTGGGATATTTAAATATGGTGTAAAACTTGCCTTGTTTATTATACGCATCGATTTTTCCTGACGTAGAATTATCCGGCATAACACCATGAAGCATGCAAGAGTGAAAAAAGCATCACAGGCAGACAGTAAAAGAAAAAAGCTCATTCGAGTCTGGATTCGCTGCGGCCCCCATCTCTACTGCCGTTATTATCCCCGCCGCCATTGCTGCCCGCACATTACCCTGTGGGACGAGCTTTATCACCGATATTGAAACTGGTCGAACATACCCATGGTATTAAACACTCGAGCTTTTTGACTGTTATCTCAATCCCGGACAAAAGGCCCGCTTCTCCAACCCGCTCAAGCACCTCCCTGTGACGCTCAGCACATGACCTCCCTGTCATGTGATGGTCGGCGAAGCAGATCCCTTTGTCCTCCTTGATGCACCGGCGTCGCCTGTTGGCGCCGTCTGCGAGACATCAGTTTCATTCGGAAATAACCATGACAAAAACTGACGGTACAGAG
>JBFGZI010000362.1:0-2545 GCA_041586855.1 Oceanisphaera sp.
ATAATACCGACCCGGTTCATTTCGGCCACCACCTCACGGCCAAAGCCGGACAGGCCGCCGTCGCGCTCGTAACAGCCGGTGCCCACCAGGTTCTGGGTGTTGTAGGCCATCTGCACTATACCCACGCCCAGCTGCTTGAATATTTCCACATAGCCCAGCTGGTCTTCGAAGGCATGGGCATTCTGGAAACCGAGGATCACGCCGGTGCGGCCTTCTTCCTTGGCCTTGAGGATGTCGGCGGTGGTGCGCACCGGACGGATCAGGTCGGCATGCTCCTGGTAGTATCGGTTGAAGGCGGCAATATTGTCGACCGTGCCCTGAAACCCTTCCCATACCGACACGGTGCAGTTGGCGGCGGTGAGGCCGCCACGACGCATGTCTTCAAACAGTTCCCGCCCCCAGTTGGCGATGATCAGACCGTCGATGACGACCGCTTGATTATGTAGTTCAGCTGCATGCTGCATAGCCAGACCTTCCTTGAATAAATGTGGCTGGTGGCATGGTGGCCACCGGATTCAAGGGCAGTCTAGCTCGGGGCCCTCTGGGCACACTGGCTAAAAGCGACGAGCACATAACCAAAAACGTCACGCCTGGCGACAAACTGCGGAAAGTAAAAAGCCCCGCAATGCGGGGCCTGTCATAAACCGGGGCCAACATTCTATTTACCGAATATTTACAGTTCCGTAGGTTGGGATGAGCGAAGCGAATCCCAACACCTGGCCGCCGGCAGACATGTTGGGACTCGTTCCTCGTCCCAACCTACCACAGCTGACCGACAGCACTCTGGCTTCTGCGGTTACAAGGTCACAGAGGCAAAGGTGGGCTCACCCCGCGCCGAGTCCAGCTGAATGTTCATCACCAGCTCCGACAATATCGGCGAGGCGGCCATCGGCTTGGGACTTGAACGACCACTACGGTCATCTCGCGGCGGCACCCCGAAGTTCTCCCGGTAGCATTTGCTGAAATGGGGCGTCGACACAAAGCCGCAGGCGGTAGCGATATCGATAATGGACAGCGAGGTCTGGCGCAACAGCTGTCGGGCCCGCTTCAGCCGAAGGTTGAGGTAATAGCGGGAGGGAGAGCATTGCACATGACGCTGAAACAGCCGCTCGACCTGCCGCCGGGACAAGTCCACATAACAGGCCAGTTCGTCCAGGGTGATCGGCTCTTCCAGGTTGGCTTCCATCAGGGCCACCACCTCGGCCAGCTTGGGCTGGGCCGTGCCCACCATGTGGCGCAGCGGCACCCGTTGCTCTTCCTGCCCCTCGCGAATACGTTCACACAGAAACATGTCGCAGATGGCGATACTCAGGGCGCAGGAGTGTTCCTTCTCGATCAGGTGCAGCATCATGTCCATCGGCACTGTGCCACCGCTGCAGGTCAGGCGATCCCGGTCGATGCAATAGAGGGCACTGCTGGTTTCCAGAAGGGGGAAGGCTTCCTTGAACGCGGCCATGTATTCCCAGTGCAGGGTACAACGATAACCGCTCAGCACGCCGGCATCGGCCAGCAGGTAGCTGCCGGTACAGACGGCACCCAGCTTGATCCGACGCCTGGCCAGCTGCTGCAGCCAGACACGCAGGTTACGACTGCGGGCATTCACCACCCCTACTCCACCGCAGAGGATCATCATGTCCAGATGACCACAATCCTGAATGCTGTGATCCGGGGTGACCAGTATGTGGTCGCTGGCCCGCACCGGCTCCCCGGTTTCGGTCAGCATCACCCATTCATAGAGCGGCTGACCCGACAACTGATTGGCCATGCGCAGGGGTTCGATGGCAGAGGCCAGAGAAATCATGGTGAAATTGTCTATCAGTAGGAAACCGACACGTTGTGTTTGGCTCATTTCGCTTGCTCCTGGTCCCTGTGCAACCGCTGTCGGGATCCCTGTTGATACGATGGCGTCTCGATAGCGAGGCTCGAGCATTTACATTACAAATAATCACATTTGCGAAACATATACCATAAGTGGGATTTCGCAAACCCGTAACCGCTTAATTTTCGGCATTCGGTCTGAACTTGTGACCAAGCTACAATAATTGCGTCATTAGCCTCTGGCGTACCAGGACTCGAACACCGTCTTCCTGCCCGTAATGGCATGGGAGCACTGGCTCTTCCCATATATTCCCTGCCAGTATTAATATCCGATTACAAGAGCCAAAAGCACATAACAAAACCGTCCAAAAGGGTCATTTAAAGTGGAAGTGTCTTCCAAATACAAGGGTGTCAGGCAGCGCTGCCGGACGGCCCGAAAACCCGGGCATGAAAAAGGGGACTCTCGTCCCCTTTGTTTACCTTTCAACCAAATTGACCTGCCGCGTATCAGGACACCGGTGGTATCTTGACCGTGTGTTCGGCGGGTACCGGCACGTCGACCGTCATCGGCTGAGTGACGGGCACTTCCTCGTGCAGGGCACGGTACAAGCCCCACATCATCACCAGAATGACGAACGAGAAGGGAAAGGCCGCAATAATGGCCGCGGTCTGCAACGCCTTGAGACCACCGGCCAGCATCAGTATGGCCGCCACCGCCGCCACCGCC
>JBFGZI010000363.1:0-2540 GCA_041586855.1 Oceanisphaera sp.
GGCGTCCAGGTCCGCATCGTCGAACACGATGAAGGGGGCGTTGCCGCCCAGCTCCAGCGACAGCTTCTTCACGGTATCGGCGGCCTTGCTCATCAGCAACTTGCCGACCCGGGTCGAGCCGGTAAAGGACAGCTTGCGCACTGCGCTGCTGTTCATCATGGCGTCGCCGATGGCCGGTGCGTCGCCGGACACCAGATTGAGCACTCCCGGCGGCAGACCGGCACGTTCGGCCAGCACCGCCAGCGCATTGGCGCACAACGGCGTTTCTTCCGACGCCTTGACCACGGCGGTGCAGCCGGCGGCGATGGCCGGGCCTACCTTGCGGGTCAGCATGGCGATGGGAAAGTTCCAGGGGGTAATGGCGGCCACCACCCCCACCGGCTGCTTTACTACCCAGAGGCGGTTTTCGGCCTTGGGGCTGGGAATGGTCTCGCCGTAGGCACGCTTGGCCTCTTCGGCAAACCATTCGAGAAAGCTGGCGGCATAGGCCACTTCGCCTTTGGCCTCGGCCAGGGGTTTGCCCTGCTCCAGTACCATCAGCGTAGCCAGCTCGTCCTGGTGTTCCATCATCAGTTCATACCAGCGGCGCAATATGGCGCCTCGCTCCTTGGGTCTGGTATGACGCCAACTGTCAAAAGCGCGCTCGGCGGCGGCAATGGCGACTACGGTTTCTTCGGCGCCACATAGTGCCACCCTGGCCAGCAGCTCACCGTTGGCGGGGTTATGCACCTCGTAATGGCGGGTGCCGTTACGCCATTCACCATCGCAGTACCAGCCGGTTTGCCACAGCGGATTTGAACTGTCCATTTCGCTTCTCCTCAATCAGGTGAATTGGCAGGTTTTCCCGCCGCTATCAAAACGTTATCGACTCTCGAGTATAGGTGCAAGCCTGGATGATCCATGGATCCAGCACCGCCGCATTATCGGAGCCAATAAAAAAGGCCGGGAACAGTCCCGGCCTTCAAGCAATCATATGGAGTTGAACTTAACCGCGCTCTACCTCGGCGTCGGTCAATACCTCATCGGCAGCAGTGCCGGTTTTGGCTTTCCCGTTCTTGTCCTTGACCCAGATATCGGCGTTCTTGATACCCAGTTTAACGGGGTCGAAGGTCGGATCCAGGCCTTGTGCCTTCTGTGCCTCGTAGTCTTTCAGGGCGATCAGCGCCGGTTTCTGCAGCAGCAGGATGGCGACGATGTTCAACCAGGCCATCAGACCCACACCGATATCACCCAGCCCCCAGGCCAGCTCGGCAGTCTTGACCGAACCGTAGACCACGGATGCCATCAGGGCGATTTTCAGTACGAAGATCATCCAGGGACGATGTATATGCCGGTTGATATAGGCCACGTTGGTTTCGGCAATATAGTAGTAGGCCAGAATGGTGGTGAAAGCGAAGAAGAACAGCGCCACCGCCACGAAGGTACCACCGAAGCCGGGCATGACCGACTCCACCGCCGCCTGGGTATAACCCGGGCCGGCCGACACGCCTGGCAACTGCTCGACGATGACCTCGCCCGCCTTGCCCATGACGTTATAGGCACCGGTGATGATGATCATGAAGGCGGTGGCGGTGCAAACAAACAGGGTATCTACATAAACCGAGAAGCCCTGCACCAGACCCTGCTTGGCCGGGTGAGATACTTCGGCCGCCGCTGCCGGATGCGGGCCCGTACCCTGACCGGCTTCGTTGGAGTAGATGCCGCGCTTCACACCCCACTCGATGGCCAGGCCCAAAATGGCACCAAAACCGGCTTTCATGCCGAAGGCGCTGCCGACGATAAGGCCGACCACATCAGGCAGCATCTCGATGTGCATCGCGATAATTACGAATGCCACCAGTATGTAGCCCAGCGCCATGAAGGGCACCACTATCTGGGTAAAGTGGGCAATACGCTTGACGCCACCGAAGATGATCAGCCCCAGCAGCACCACTACAACGGCGGCAGACACAGAGGTGGAAATGCCGAAGGCATTCTCGATGCCGGAAGCGATGCTGTTGGCCTGAACCCCCGGCAGCAGCAGACCACAGCCGATAATGGTGGCGAAGGCGAAGGTCCAGGCATACCACTTCATGCCCAGGCCTTTTTCTATGTAGTAGGCCGGGCCACCGCGATAGAGGCCATTGTCGTCTTTTTCCTTGTAGATCTGCGCCAGGGTCGATTCCACGAAGGCGGTACCGGCGCCCAGAAAGGCCACGACCCACATCCAGAAAACGGCGCCAGGACCACCGAAGGTGATGGCGGTGGCCACACCGGCGATGTTACCGGTACCCACGCGACCAGACAGCGACAGCGTCAGCGCCTGGAAAGATGTGATGCCAGCGGGCGAGGCTTCACCCTTGAACATCAGGCGAACCATTTCCTTGATATGACGGATCTGCAGAAAGCGGGTGCGCAGCGAGAAGTACAACCCTACCCCCAGACACAGATAAATCAGGGGTAAGCTCCATATATAACTGTTTATGCCATTAACCAGGTCACTCATATAACGTCCTTTGTTCTGATTAAACCACCCTGCATCAGCAGAACATTCCCTCAAA
>JBFGZI010000364.1:0-2535 GCA_041586855.1 Oceanisphaera sp.
CCGGCCAGCAGGTTTTTCATCACCAGCTTGCCGGCGCCATCGTCCCGGTGAGAGGCGCCGATCACGGCGATGCTGGCGGGCCGGAAGAGGGCATCAAGTCCTTTCAGCGGCATGGGATCTCCTTTAATACGAGGGTATGGCGGGATGTGGCAGCTTGTAGCATATTATCAGCCCGCGAGCTTTTTTGTGTTGACCACCGACAATTCCGACTGAGGTATGTGATGGAACTCTGGTTGTTGTTTATTCCCGCCTGCCTGGCCCTGAATCTGACTCCGGGGCCGGATATCTTCTTTGTACTATCACAAGCCCTGGGCGAGCGCCGTTTTGCCGGTCTCTGGGCCGCACTGGGGCTGGGCCTGTCTTATCTGGGCCACACCCTGCTGGCGGTAGTCGGACTGTCGGCGCTGGTGATGCAGTCGGCCACCGCCTTCATGGTGATCAAGTATCTGGGTGCCGTCTATCTGTTGTATCTGGGCTGGACCAGCCTGCGCAGTGCCTCGTCCATGCAGCTGCCTCGGGCACAAAACAGCGGCAGTATCGGCCGAATTTTCTATCGCGGCCTCATGGTCGGCTTGCTCAACCCCAAGGTGGCGCTGTTCTTTCTCGCTTTTTTGCCTCAGTTTATCAGCCAGGAGCGGGGCTCTGTGCCCCTGCAGCTGCTGCAACTGGGGCTGGTATTCACCCTGACCGCTACCCTCTGTAACGGCGCCTACGGCCTGCTCGGCCAGAGGCTGAAGCGGGGTTTGCAGGGCCGGGAGCGGGTATCGGTTTACCTTAATCGCCTCTCTGGCGGGCTCATGATGGCACTGGGCGCCCGGCTGGCACTGGTGCAGCAATAAGCGGTCGAGACCGCCGTAGGCATCGGGTAAACTGGCCTTAACGCATAACTTTCAAGGATTAATGATGCAATTCCCGACCATAGAGGACTTTGTCGGCAACACCCCCCTGGTGCGCCTGCAGCGACTGGCCAGCCACACCAACAGCCAGGTGCTGGTCAAGCTCGAGGGCAACAACCCGGCCGGCTCGGTAAAGGACAGACCGGCCCTGAACATGATCCGTCAGGCCGAGGCGCGGGGGAAGATAAAGCCCGGCGACACCCTGATCGAAGCCACCAGTGGTAACACCGGCATCGCCCTGGCCATGGCGGCGGCGATCAAGGGCTATCGCATGGTGCTGACCATGCCCGACAACGCCACCGAAGAGCGCAAGGCCTCCATGCTGGCCTATGGTGCCGAGCTGATTTTGGTGAGCAAGGAAGAAGGGATGGAGGGCGCCCGGGATCTGGCAGACAAGATGGCGGTCGAAGGCAAGGGCGTGATCCTCGATCAGTTCAACAACCCGGATAACCCGGAGGCGCACCTGCTGACCACGGGGCCGGAAATATGGCAGCAGACCCAAGGTCGGGTGACCCATTTCGTGTCCAGCATGGGCACCACCGGCACCATAATGGGGGTATCCCAGTACCTCAAACAGCAGAACCCTGAGGTTCAGATCGTCGGCCTGCAGCCCTGCGAAGGCAGTCATATTCCGGGTATTCGCCGCTGGCCCGAGGCCTACCTGCCGGGCATTTTCGAAAAGAGCCGGGTGGATCAGGTGCTGGATATCAGCGAGGAAGACGCGGTAGCCACCATGCTGAAGCTGGCGAAAGAAGAAGGTATCTTCTGCGGTGTCAGCTCCGGCGGTGCCGTTGCCGGTGCGCTCAGGCTGGCCGAGCAGGTCGACAACGCCATTATCGTCGCTATCATCTGCGACCGGGGCGATCGCTACCTGTCATCCGGGGTGTTCAACCAAGCCTGACGGCAGCTGTTAGCTTTTGTAGCTGCCGCTTTAGCTGGCAGGGCCTGCGCAGCAGGCCTTTGATCAGGCGTTGCCTGACAGTTTGCGCCGGCTAAAGCGGCGCCTACAGAATCCCCTGTCCCACGAGAGTGAGGCGTAAAGCGTGAGGGGTGAGGAGAATATCCCCTCACTTTTTACCCCTCACCCCTCACTTGGTTTCAGGCCGTTAACGCCAGACCCGCGTCGGTGATCTGCTGATCGCCGACGTAGAGGCGACCGCCCTGGCTGCCGAGGTAAAGGGTTTGTCCACGGCGGGCCTGCTCCAGCTGGTGGCGAGGCAGTTCGGCTTCCAGCAAGGGGCCGGGCCAGTCCTGAGGTTCCAGCTCCAGCCGGACCAGGGCGCCGCGCGGATTGAGGTCGGTGACCAGTACCGGCAGCGGGTGTTGGGCATCGGTCTGGGCGCTCAGGCTGATTTCGTGCGGGCGCAGATACCAGCTGGCCTTGCCTTGCTTATGGCTGGCCACCGGCAGCTGCAGCGGATAATGACCCACCTTGAAACGGCTGCCGCTGATGTCGCCGTCAATCCTGTTGACCTCACCCAGAAACTCCAGCACGAAGCGGCTGGCCGGCTGCTGCCAGATGTCGTCCGGGTTGCCTATCTGTTCGACCCGGCCCTGGCTCATCACCACGACCTGATCCGACACATCCAGCGCCTCTTCCTGATCGTGGGTCACGAAGATACTGGTGAAGTGCAGCTCG
>JBFGZI010000365.1:0-2528 GCA_041586855.1 Oceanisphaera sp.
CCAGCTCAAAGTCTGGTTCGATGCCGACACCCGTTTCAAGGGTATCGATTACAAGGAGTCCCTCAGCGAAGAGCAGCCCTTCTACCGCACCAAGGTCAAACTGAAAAAGGAAATCGTGACCCTGGGCGTGGAAGGCATAGATCCCAAGCGAGTAGTCGGCACCTATGTGGCGCCCCAGGACTGGAATGCGCTGATCTCGGATCCCGACGTGGTGCTGGTGGATACCCGCAACGACTACGAGGTGGATATCGGCACCTTCAAGGGCGCACTCAATCCCAATACCGAGAGCTTTCGCGAGTTTCCCGAGTACGTCAAAAACAACCTGGATCCGGCCAAGCACAAGAAAGTCGCTATGTTCTGCACCGGCGGCATTCGCTGTGAAAAAAGTACCGCCTACCTCAAGGAGCAGGGCTTTGACGAGGTCTACCACCTGCACGGCGGCATTCTGAAATACCTGGAAGAAGTGCCGGAGCAGGAATCCCTGTGGCAGGGCGAGTGCTTCGTGTTCGACAACCGGGTAACGGTGGATCACCAGCTGCAGCCGGGCCAGTATCAGCTCTGCTCCGCCTGCCGGGCGCCGCTGTCGCAGGAGGAGCTGCAAAGCCCGCATTATCGGCACGGCCTGAGCTGCCCGCACTGCCATGATCGGCAGACCCCCGAGCAACAGCGCCGTTACGCCGAACGCGAGCATCAACTGCAACTGGCCAGGGCCCGCGGCGAAGCCCATATCGGCAGCGATGCGGTGGCCAATGCCGAGCAACGCCGGGCCGAGAAGCTGGCGCGCAAGCTAGAGCAGCAACAAAAGAATAAAACATCGTAAGGGGTGAGGGGTGAGGGGGAAAACACCGAACCCGAAGGCTTGGCCTGTACCCCTCACCCCTCACAGTCAATTCCGTTACGCCTTACGCCTTACACCTCCCATCTCATGGTAACCTGATGCTCTGGATCCCCTTTACCCTGTTCGCCGCCCTGATGCAGGCCTGGCGCAACGCCTTTCAGAAGCGGCTCAGCCAGAGCCTCGGCGCCACCAGTGTGACCCTGGCGCGCTTTATTCTGGCCGGGCCCATTGCCGCCACCTACCTGTGGCTTCTGTATCGCTGGCAGCCACAACAGCCGCTACCCGACTTTTCCGTGCCCTTTGCCGGTTACATAGTGGGAGCCGCGCTCAGCCAGATCCT
This sequence comes from Oceanisphaera sp., assembly GCA_041586855.1. GTDB lineage: Bacteria > Pseudomonadota > Gammaproteobacteria > Enterobacterales > Aeromonadaceae > Oceanimonas. The sequence goes on from JBFGZI010000365.1 coordinate 1,179, forward strand.
GGCCACCGCCCTGATGGTGCGACTGTTTCAGCTGCGCAACTATGCGGTGGGCGTGGGGCTGGCCAAGAGTGAGGCCATTCTGGCGGCGGCGCTGGGCGTGTTCTTTTTCGGTACGACCCTCACCCCACTCGGCTGGCTGGGCGTGGTGCTGGGCGGCATGGCGGTCTGGTTGCTGAGCGGCCTGCACCGGGCGTCGGGGTCGGTTTCACCGATGACGCTGTTGCTTGGCCTCGGCAGTGGCCTGGCTTTTGCGCTGACCTCGCTGTGGGTACGGGAAGCCAGCCTGTTGCTTGAATTGTCTTTTCCCTTCTCGGCCGCCTGGGTATTGCTGCTGGTGATCAGTCTGCAAACCCTGTTGCTGGTGGGCTGGCTGGGACTGCGCGATCCGCCAAGTCTGGCGGGCCTGGTTCGCCGGCCCGGCCTGACCGCCCTGGTCAGCCTCACCAGCTGCCTGGGTTCCATCGGCTGGTTCACCGCCATGAGTCTGGAAAGCGTGGCTCTGGTCAAGACTCTGGGTCAGATTGAGGTGCTGTTTACCCTGATGATTTCGGCCTGGTATTTCAGAGACAAACTGGCCCGCCACGATCATCTGGGGCTCGGCCTTATCGTCATCGCCGCCATCTGCGTGATGTGGGCGTGATTTCTGATGACCGGTGACAGTAGGAAATCGGACAAAGGGCACCACTCCGCCGACACGCCGTAAACCCCTCCCTGGGGGCTCAGCCGCGCCATCCATGGCGGTCCGATGGTCGGCTGAGCAGACACCCTTTGCCCTCCTTCTGCAACGGAGTCGTCTGGAGGCACCACCAGCGGACAACTCCTCATCATGGAAGAGGAAACAGGGATTGCCTCAGCCGACCGTCAAATGCCAGGGATGGCATTTTCTGAGCGTCACAGGGACGTGCTCGCAGCGTGTCGGAGGAGGCAACCCTGTTTCCTCTGGAGCCTGGGATCAGACCCTACTGGGATTGGGATTAATCGAAAGGGTAACGCCGAAACGCCAGCAGCTTGCGAACCCCTTCCAGCACCAGCAGCCCCACCGCTATCCAGATGGCGATGTAGGTCGGCCATTCCTCTGCGGCGATGCTCTCACCCAACACCAGCGATACTACCACCAGCAGTATCGGCTCCACATAACCGAGCAGACCGAACAGGCTGAACGGCAGACGACGGCTGGCCAGTATGTAGCACACCAGCGCCAGGGCGCTGATCATGCCCAGTCCCAGCACCAGCAGGGATAACAGGGGTCGCTGGCCAAAGGCGGCAAAGGGCGCATCAACCGAGAATACAAACCAGGCCGCGACGGGGATCAACAACAGCATGTCACACCAGAGGCCGCCGAGGTTGTCG
>JBFGZI010000366.1:0-2515 GCA_041586855.1 Oceanisphaera sp.
GTCCATGTAACGCTCAGCACATGACGTCCGACCGCCATGGACGGCGGGAGTGCCAACATTGCAGGAGCCTTTGTTGGTCCTGTCATGTGATGGTCGCTGGAGTAGAACCCTTCATCCGCCCCTCTGCTGCCGTGTCGCCTGTGGGAGCGCCCTGCAGACAACTCGGTGCTTGAGAAGAGGCAACAGATGACTCTGCAGCACCAAGGAGGACAAAGGGATCTGCTCAGCCGACCATCTGACCGCCATGGATGGCGGGAATGCCTGGACGGCAGGAGCATTTCCCGGCCGCACCAAGGATGGTGCGGCTGAGCCTACATGGAGGTATTCACGGCGTGTCGGCGGAGCGGGCCCTTTGTCCGACCTTTGCAGAGCAACCAAATAGATCAGTTATTTAATCAGTTTGGTATTATTCGACCTACCAAGCCTGTATCTGACCCCTTTGGTCGAATAAATTCGACCCTACGGCTGCAGGCTTGCGCAGCATCAATGGGCGCCTATGATGTCACGCCTCACGCCTCACGCCTCACGCCTCACGCCTCACGCCTCACGCCTGTTACACCGCCGGGATCTGCTGGGTGATGCAATGGATATTGCCACCGCCGAGCAGGATTTCCCGGGTCGGAACCCCCACCACTTCCAGCTCCGGGAAGATGGTTTCCAGCACCTGGCGTGCCTCGTCGTCGGTACGCTCGTCCAGCAGCGGAAACACCAGCCGGTTATTGGTGATCAGGAAGTTGACATAAGAGCCCGCCATCCGCTCACCGGCGATTCTGGGCACGCCGGCGCCGGGGGCCACGCCGGCGGCTTCCTGCTTGGTAATGAACAGGGGGCCGGGCTGGGGCAGCTTCCATATCTTCAGCTGGCGACCCCTGGCATCCCGGGCCTGACTCAGCACCTTGTATGCCGCCTGTGAGCGGGCATACTGAGGATCATTCTTGTCATCGGTCCAGTGCAGTATCACCTCGCCGGGGCGGGCGAAACAGGCCATGTTGTCGATGTGGCCATTGGTTTCGTCCAGATAAACTCCCTGCGACAGCCAGATAAAATGGCTGACGCCCAGATAATCCTTCAGCTGCTGCTCTATGTCTTCCCGGGTGTAATCCGGGTTGCGATTGGGGTTGAGCAGACACTCGGCCGTGGTCAGCAGGGTGCCTTCACCGTCCACATGAATGGAGCCGCCTTCCAGCACCAGGGGGGCCTTGTGCACCGGCAGCTGCTGATGGGCCAGCATGGCCGCTGCCATGGCCTGATCCTTTTCCCAGGGATAATAGAGGCCTTCTTCGTGGCCGCCCCAGGCGTTGAACATCCAGTCGATGCCGGCGGCCTCGCCTTTACCATTGATAACCAGGGTGGGGCCGGTATCCCGGGCCCAGGCGTCGTCGCTGTCGATTTCGACCAGGGTGACCTCGGCCGGCATGATCCGGCGGGCCTTGTCCATTTCTTCTGCCGGCACCGCCATGAATACCGGCGTGGCGGCGGCAATGGCTTCGGCCAGTCGGGCAAAGGTGGCCTGAGCCGGTTTACCCTGCTCGCGCCAGTTATCGGGCCTGTGGGGCCAGATCATCCATACCGCCTGCTGGGGAGCCCATTCGGCGGGCATGTGAAACCCCTTGAGTGCGTCCATCAGCGACCTCCCTGCTGCTTGCCGTCCGAGGTCTGCAGGGTCTGATACATGGCCGGACGGCGATCCCGGAACAGGCCCCAGCTGATGCGGGTCTTGGCGATGGCTTCCAGATCGAAGCTGTGTACCAGCACGCCTTCGGTGGTCTTGTCTGCCTGTTTGACCAGCTCACCGAACTCATCGGCAATAAAGGAAGAGCCGTAGAAGGTGGTTTCCAGTCCGTCTATGTATTTGCTTTGCTCGGTACCGATACGGTTGGAGGCAATGACCGGCACCAGGTTGGCGGCGGCATGGCCCTGCTGGGTACGGGTCCAGTGCGGCTGGCTGTTGATGGTGGGATCCTGCGGCTCGGAGCCGATGGCGGTGGGGAAGAAGATCAGCTCGGCGCCCATCAGCGCCAGGCTGCGAGCGGTTTCCGGGAACCACTGATCCCAGCAGATGCCCACGCCAATCTTGGCATAGCGGGTCTGCCATACCTTGAAGCCGGTGTCGCCGGGGGTGAAAAACTGTTTTTCCTGATATCCGGGGCCGTTGGGAATATGGGTTTTGCGGTACAGGTCCAGCACGCTGCCGTCGGCGTCGATCACCACCAGGGAGTTGTAATAGGCGTTACCGGCTTTCTCGAAGAAGCTCAGCGGCAGCACCACGGCCAGCTCTTTGGCCAGCGCCTGAAAATGGCGGATCAGCGGGCTGTTATCGACGTCATGGGCCAGGGCGAAGTGCTCCGGGCTCTGATCGATGCAGAAGTAGGGGGCTTCGAACAGTTCCTGAATAAGGATGATTTGGGCGCCCTGAGTGGCGGCCTCGCGTACCAGCTTTTCGGCACGGCTGATGTTCTCTTCTTTGTTCCAGCTGCAGGCCATCTGGGTGGCGGCTACGGTAACCATTGCCATA
>JBFGZI010000367.1:0-2476 GCA_041586855.1 Oceanisphaera sp.
CGCGGGGTGATCTTGGACTTGATGTCGTCCAGATCCGGATACCAGTCGGCCTGCTCGTCACAGAGATAATGCACCGCCTTGCCACCGGACAGGGTCACGGCGGCGGTCCACAGCGGGTAGTCGGGGGCCGGCACCAGAATTTCGTCGCCGTTGTTCAGCAGCGCCTGCATCGCCATCACGATCAGCTCCGATACCCCGTTGCCGATGTAGATATCGTCCAGATCCGTGGTGCGCAACCCCTTCTGCTGGTAATACTGCATCACCGCCTTGCGCGCTGAAAACAGTCCCTTGGAATCGCAATAGCCCTGGCTGGTCGGCAGGTTGACGATGATGTCTTTCAGCAGCTCTTCCGGCGCATCGAAGCCGAAGGGCGCCGGGTTGCCGATATTGAGCTTGAGGATCCTGTGGCCTTCATCTTCCAGGCGGCGGGCTTCTTTGTGGACTGGCCCGCGGATGTCGTAACAGACGTTGTCCAGCTTGTGCGATTTTTCTACGGAATACATGGGTACTGACGGCCTCGGATTACGCACCAGCCAGGGCTGTCACCGGCAAGCAAAGCGTCAACCGGGCGGCATGGGGTTCATGCGCCGTGGGCAAAAAAGCTATCCGGGAGCCACCGGCCGGTAAAGACTAGTGATAGGGTCCATGATGAGACTTTGTAGCCAGGATGAAAAGGGGTAATCAGCAGCTTGTGACGAAAAAAGGCAATAAATACAGCTGTAAGCCGTCAGCGTTAAGCGATAAGCAAAACAGCGTCTCTTGCAGGCCTGACTTCAGTCGGGAGATGCGGTGTAGGCTGAGGCAATCCAAGTTGCCTTTTTGACTCCAAAGTGGCCCGCTGGTGACACCAACGGGCAGCTCCGATGCAGAAGGGAGGACAAAGGGATCTGCTCGGCCGACCATCCGCGCCATGGATGGCGCGGCTGAGCCTACATGGATGTATTTACGGCGTGTCGGCGGAGCGGGCCCTTTGTTCTCCGATTGCCTGATGCCATCACAACAGGATCTGTGCCCGGCTATCAGCTGGGCGCTTACTGATACAGTCCCAGGTGCGCCTTGGCGTGGGCTTCGAATTCGGTATAGCCACCGATGTGCTTTTGATCCAGAAAAATCTGCGGCACGGTTTCTACCGGCTTGCCGACGGTCTTTTCCAGATCTTCCCTGGAAATGCCTTCGGCATGAATGTCGACGTAACGGAAGTTGAAATCATCCCGCTCTTCGGTCAGCTTTTCTGCCAGCTCTTTGGCGCGAACACAAAAGGGGCAACCGGGACGACCAAAAATCACTGCAAACATGGACTCTCTCCTGACTGATTGACTGATAGAGCACAGTATAAAGATGATGCTCTCGTTATATAAATCGTTATTTTGTTGCTGATTGATTGGTTTTAACAATGGGTTCTTGTGAGACTACCGACTCCAGCCAGTCGCGTTCAAAGCGTCGGGCGGGCCATTCACCCTGACCGGCGGCAATGTTCTTTTCATGTTGTGGGCTGATCGACAGGCCGTTCTGCAGCAGCACGAAGGCCTTGCGCCGGCCGCCGTCGGTATCGATAAAGCCGACCATATTCTGCACATGGGCTATGGTGCCGGTCTTGGCCATGACTTTGCCCTTGAGGGCGGGGCCAGTCACGCTGCGACGATAGCGCAGGGTGCCACTTTCACCGCTGACCGGCAAGACACCCAACAGCCAGTTGGCACGGGGATCCTGTACCATCACCAGCAGTACCGCCAGCAGATCCTCGGCGCGCAGCAGGTTGTGGGAAGACAGCCCGGAGCCGTCCGCCAGCCAGGAAGGGCCCAGATCAATACCGACCTCTTCCTTCAGGATGTCACGCACCGCCTGAGTACCGTTACGAAAGCTGCCAGGCTGGTTGAAATGCTCGGCGCCGAGTGTTCTCAGCAGACTGTCCGCATAAAGATTATCGGAATGCTCCAGTATCTGTCGGCTCAGCTCCTGCAACGGGGGAGATCTGTGATGCGCCAGTTCGGGCCAGCCGCTGGCCGCTATGTGGCTGGCCTTGATATCGCCGGATACCCGGATGCCGGCCTGGCCCAGGGCCCAGCGGGTCAGCTGTTCACCCCAGGCGTCCACATCCTGAATGGCAAAGCGCAGGGGCCAGGGATCCTTGCGCGGGCCAATACAGCCGGTGAGGCGATACCGGTTGGGCGGACTCATCTCCACTTCCAGTTCACAGAAGCGTTGTTTTTGCTCGGCACGACTCAGCACTTCGACATCGGCGCTGACCTCAACCGGCTGATGAGCCGGCACCGTCGCCCGGGCCGCTTGATCCGGGCGGGCGTAAAGGGCGCCCTGTACGCAGTTGCGATCCAGAATCAGTGCCGATACCGGCGAGGTATAGCAGACGCTCAGGTCGTTCCACGACCAGCCATTGCCGCGGTCGTAGCCGCCGAAACGTACCTGATTCAGTAGCACGTTACCGCTGACCTGACGCACCCCGGTGCGTTTCAGCAGA
>JBFGZI010000368.1:0-2466 GCA_041586855.1 Oceanisphaera sp.
AGCATCAGGAGATCATTGGCACCATCGCCAATGGCCACCGTCTGGCTGAGGGGAATATCGTAGCGTTCGGCCAGCTCGACCAGAATACGGGCCTTGGCTTCAGCATCGACGATGTCGCCCAGCACCTCGCCGGTAAAGCGACCGCCCCGGATTTCCAGGGTATTGGCAAAGTCCGCATCCAGCCCCAGGGTCTGGCGCAGATGGCCGGTAAAGGGCGTGAAACCACCGGAAGCCAGCGCCACTTTCCAGCCCATGGCTTTCAGCCCTTCCACCAGGATAATCAGCCCCGGCATCAGCGGCATACGCGCTATCACCTGCTCGATAATGGCGGCATCGGCATCGGCCAGCGCCCTGACTCGTCGGCGCAGGCTTTCGGAAAACGGCAGCGCACCTTCCATCGCCGCCCGGGTAACCGCGGCCACTTCTTCTCCTACCCCAGCCAACAGGGCGATTTCATCGATGCACTCAATCTGGATGGCAGTCGAGTCCATGTCCATCAATACCAGACCCGGCTTGTCTGCCTGCGGCAGAGCGGGCACACAGGCCAGATCCCAGCCATCGGCCACCGCCTGCAGACGGGCCTTGAGCTCTGGCGACCAGGCAGACAGACGCAGGCTCAACAGATCCCGATCGGCCACGCGTTTTACCCCGGACACTTCCACCTGCACACCGGCCTCATCCAGTATTTGCAGGCTGGATTGCAACGCGGATTTATGCAGCTGCTCCGCCAGCAGTATCAGATGCCCGGCAGGTGCGGCCAGCTGACCCGGCATCAGGTGACCCGGCCGCCACAACTGGGCGCCGCAAGACAGCATATCGGTCCAGTCACGGACCCTTTCGGGTAAAACATCCATTAACAGTGCCACTCACTATTCCTATGCTCACAAAGACCGGCGCTCAGGGTAGCGTATTGCTTTTTCGCCAGGCAAGAGACAATATTGCTGCCATGTGGAAAATACACCCTGTAATACACAAACCGCTGCTGGCGCTACTGCTACTGCTCCTACTGCTGATGTCGTTCGCCGGCTGGCACTGGCTGAAAGTCACAGAGCTCGGCCAGCACTGGCGACAGTTGCCCCAGCGAACGTTGGCCGCCCCGCTCGCCGATTATGCCGAACTGCAGGCGATAAAATCCCTGGAGGCAGATGACGCCGAGCGTCAGCGCCGGCTGGTGGAAGAGCTGGTCAGCGCCAAGCTGGTGGTCGCGGCGCAACTGTACGATGGTGGCGGCCAGCTGCTGGCCGAGGCCGGCCTCCTCGACGATGGGGAATTACCCTATATCCGGCCGCTATACCGGGAAGAACGGCCTGTCGGCTTCCTGCGTCTGCAGCTGGCGCCGTCGACGCTGACGATGGCGCAAAGCGGTATCTGGCAACAACTACTGCACCATTTGAGCTGGCTGTTACCTCTGTGTGCCCTGCTGGGTATTCTGACGGGCCTGGGCCTTAAGCGCCGGCGGCAAAGACAGCTGCCGGCGGCAGACACACCACCACCACAAGAGCCATCAGACGTCGCCCAGTAACACCGACTCCAGCGCCACTTCCATCATGTCGTTGAAGCTGGTCTGGCGCTCGTCGGCACTCAGCGCCTCATGACGCAGAATATGATCCGACACGGTACAAATGGTCAGCGCCCTTGCGCCGTATTCGGCGGCCACGCCATACAGCCCCGCCGCCTCCATCTCTACCCCCAGAATACCGTAGCGTTTCATCAGCTCGAACAGCTCGGGCTGGGGCGAATAGAACAAGTCGGCCGAGAAAATATTGCCTACCTTGACCGGCACCTTGCAAGCCTTCGCCGCCGCGACGGCATGAGTCACAAGATCGAAGTCGGCAAGAGCGGCAAGGTCGTGCTCCATGAAGCGAATACGATTGACCCGGGAATCGGTACTGGCGCCCAGGCCGATCACCACATCCCTGAGCGCCACGTCATCACGCACGGCACCGCAGGATCCGACCCGGATCAGGGTGTTGACACCGAACTCGGTGATCAGCTCCTTGGCATAGATGGACACCGAAGGAATGCCCATGCCATGGCCCATCACCGACATGGCCCGGCCCTTGTAGGTGCCGGTAAAACCGAGCATATTGCGCACCTGGTTCACCTGTCTGACGTCGGACAGAAAGGTATCGGCGATATATTTAGCTCGTAACGGATCACCCGGCATCAGCACGGTATCGGCAAAGTCACCTCGTTCGGCATTGATATGGGGGGTCGCCATCGATTGCTCACTCCTCTGTTGGTCTTTGGGATAAACATATAGCACCAAGCGTATAAAATGATTGGGCTATTTCACTTCTACTTATACCAAGCTGATTAAATAGCCGATCTATTTGGTTGCTCTGTAAAGGTCGGACAAAGGGCCAGCTCCGCCGACACGCCGTGAATACCTCCATGTAGGCTCAGCCGCACCATCCGTGGTGCGGATGGTCGGCTGAGCAGATCCCTTTGTCCTCCTTGATGCCG
>JBFGZI010000369.1:0-2462 GCA_041586855.1 Oceanisphaera sp.
CCTCGCCGGGATAAATACCGGGATCATTGCGAATGTCCTCATCCACCAGCGCCTTGGCGGGGGTATTGGCGTTGGCATAGGCCACGTAATTGGACACCCCGGCAATGACCTCGGGCCGCAGCAGATAATTGATAAGCTGGTGCGCGTTATCCGGGTGGCGGGCATCCTTCGGGATGGTCAGCATGTCGACCCACATCAGGGCGCCTTCTTTCGGGATACGATAGGCAATATTGACCCCCTGTTCGGCTTCGATGGCCCTGTCCCGCGCCTGCAGTATGTCGCCGGACCAGCCCACCGCCACACAGATGTCGCCGTTGGCCAGATCGTTGATGTACTTGGAAGAATGGAAATAGGTGATATGAGGCCGCAGGCTCATCATCAGCTCGGTGGCCGGCCCCCGGTAATCGGCGGCCTTGGTGCTGTTGGGATCCAGCCCCTGATAATTCAGGACGGCGGCGAAGACTTCGGTGGGCGCATCCAGAAAGGCCACACCGCACTGGCTGAGTTTGGCCAGGTTTTCCGGCTTCATCACCAGATCCCAGGAGTCCAGCGGGGCATCCTCGCCCAGGGCCTCTCTGACCTTGTCGACGTTATAACCGATGCCGGTGGTGCCCCACATATAGGGGACGCCATAGGTATTGTTTGGATCCTTGTCCGCCAGCACCGCCATGATCTTCGGATCCAGGTTGCCATAATTACCGAGTTTTGATTTATCCAGCGGCATGAAGGCGCCGGCCTGGATCTGACGGGCCATGAAATCGCTGGTGGGCACCACCACGTCGAAGCCGGTGTTGCCCGCCAGCAACTTGGCTTCCAGCACCTCGTTGGAGTCGAACACATCGTAGGTGACCTCGATACCGGTCTCTTTGGTAAAGCCGGCCAGGGTATCCTCGGCGATATAATCAGACCAGTTATAGAAATTCACCTGGGGTGGCTCCTCGGCCCGGGCACTCAATGCCAGCCCCAGGCCAATGGCTACCATGCTCACACGAAAAGCGGTTGTCTTTACCATCTGCGTTGCTCCATCCTTGTCAGTTCATCAGTGTCTGGTAGGTCAAATCCAGCGCCTGGCGCGCCTTGCTTATCAACTCATCGACTTCGGCTCTGCTGATCACCAGCGGCGGCGAAATAATCATGGTGTCGCCCACCGCCCGCATCACCAGGCCGAGATCGAAACAGTGTTCACGGCAGACAATCCCGGCCTCTGCGTCCTCGGCAAAGCGCCGGTTGTCGCTTTTGTCGGCCACCAGCTCCAGCGCCGCCAGCAGCCCCAGGCCCCGGGTTTCCCCCACCAGCGGGTGGCTGCCGAGGCTGGCCCATTTCTGTTGCAGATAGGGGCCTATGTCGTCGTGTACCCGCGCTACCAGCCGCTCCTTTTGCATCACCTCGATATTGGCCAGCGCCACCGCACAGGCCACCGGATGGCCGGAATAGGTGAAGCCGTGAAAGAATTCGCCGCCTGCTATCAGCCCCTGAGCCAGCCGTGCCCCCACCGCCACCGCCCCCAGCGGGATATAACCGGAGGTGATACCCTTGGCCATGCACAGCAGATCCGGCTCCAGGCCGTAGTGTTCGCTGGCAAACCAGTGGCCGGTGCGACCAAAGCCACAGATCACCTCGTCTACCACCAGCAGAACGTCGTACTGCCGGCAGATGCGTTGAATTTCCGGCCAGTAACTGTCGGGCGGAATAATGACCCCACCGGCACCCTGAATGGGCTCGCCGATAAAGGCCGCCACTCTGTCCGGCCCCAGCTCCAGGATTTTCTGCTCGAGCTGGCGGGCCCGTTCCAGGCCAAACTGGTGCGGATCCTGGCCCTTCCCTTCGCCGAAATGATAGGGCTGGTCGATATGTACTATGTCCGGTAACGGCAAGCCGCCCTGGGCATGCATGGGTTTCATGCCGCCGAGCGAGGCGCCGGCCAGGGTGGAGCCGTGATAGGCGTTGTGACGACTGATGATGGTGTTGCGCCCGGGCTGCCCCTGCCCGGCCCAGTAATGACGCACCATGCGGATCACTGTGTCGTTGCATTCGGAGCCGGAGCCGGTAAAAAACAGGTGTTCCATGTCGCCAGGCAGCAGAGTGGCGAGGCTGGCCGCCAGCTCGGTAGCCCTGGGGTGGGTGGTCTGAAAAAACAGATTGTAATAGGGCAGCCGGCGCAGCTGCTGCTCGGCGGCCAGCACCAGTTCTTCCCGGCCATAGCCCAGGTTGACGCACCAGAGCCCGGCCATGGCGTCGAGAATGCGGTTGCCGTGGGCATCCCACAGATAGACGCCCTCGCCCCGCTCTATGATCCGGGCGCCTTTCTGATGCAGCGCCCGGCTGTCGGTAAAGGGATGCAGATGATGGGCCGCATCCAGCTGTTGCAAGGGACTCTTCGGTGGCTTTGGCATTCTCGACTCCCTGTTCGTGACACCCATTCCATTCTTGTACCCGTCACACGTTCAGCAGCAGAAACTCCC
>JBFGZI010000370.1:0-2420 GCA_041586855.1 Oceanisphaera sp.
CGCGCTCAGCCGACAGTTCTTCGGCGGTTAATGCACCCCAGCTCCGTAGGCGCCAATTCATTCGGCGCAAATCTGCAGACAACTGGAGATAAACAGGCCGTAGGTTGTGAATGAGCACCGCGAATTCCAACATTCTTCAGTCGACTTCATGTTGGGATTCGCTTCGCTCATCGCCAACCTACGCTCAATAACTTAACTCACAGATGACTAAAAAGGCCCGCGAAACTGCGGGCCTTTTTGATTCCGGATTAAAGCAGGTAGCTTAACGCTGCCACACCACGGGGAACCAGTCTTCCCGCATCTTGTCGCCCGTGTTCAGGTTAATGCCGTCAAAGGGCGGCGAGGTGGCGCCGCCACGGTCGACATAGCGCACGTCGTCGCCCATAAAACGGGTGGAGAAGGCTCGGCGGCGATTCATGGTCTGGTTGCCCGGGGCGCCATGTACCGTCTTGAAGTTGAACAGCAGCGCATCACCCAGCTCCATCTCGGGGATCAAAATCTCGAAGTCGCCGCCGTCGATGTCCGGCATCTCCATGAAGTGGCTGTCTTCCTTGTACCAGGAGGCATTGGTCGACCATTTGCTCGGGCGTATCAGCCTGGGCCAGCGATGCGAGCCCAGCACCACCTGCAGGGCGTTTTCCGGAGTGATGGGATCCAGCGGTATCCAGTAGCTGCCGGTCTGATCGCCTTCGACACAGTAATAGGGCAAGTCCTGGTGCCAGGGGGTGGCCTTGGAAGTACCGGGTTCTTTCACCAGAATATGCTCGTGGAATACCTGTACCCGTTCGGAGCCGGTGGCTTCACCGACGATGGCGGCACCCGGCGACTGCTCAATCCACTGTTTGAACTCGGGAATGCGCTGCCAATTGCAGTAATCTTCAAAGAAACGGCCGGTATCGGTACCAGTGACGTTTTCTCTGCCATGCTCGCTGGGGTCGTTCAGCACCTTGTCGAAACCGGCCCGCAGGGTTTCGATCCAGTCCTTGAACACGCCCTTGATCACGATGGCGCCATCGCGATCATAGGCCGCCTTCTGCTCCTCTGTCAGCCACTTTTTTTCGGATAAGTGCTGTGCGGTTACCGGCATATTCATACTGTCTTCCTTCCCCTTCAGTAAGTAATGAATCGACTTTAACATTCTCATTACATAGAGTATAAATATACTTTGTATATAAGGCATATAGAAAAATGGCTATTCCATTTACCTTTCGCCAACTGAGCTATTTTGTGTCCGTGGCCCAGCACGGCAGTATCAGCAAGGCCGCCGAGGCACTGCATGTGTCTCAGCCTTCGGTATCTATCGCCATTCATCAGCTGGAAAGCCTGCTCGACCAGCCGCTGTTTCAGCGCCATCGCGGCCAGGGGGTCAGCCTGACCCCCAGAGGGGAAGAGTTGCTCAAGGAAGCCCGCCAGATCCTCACCCTTTCTCATAACCTGCTGGCCCGGCTACAACAGGACGACACCGAGGTGGAAGGGCAACTGGTGATTTGCTGTTTTCGGGATATTGCGCCTTATTATCTGCCCCGACTGGTCAGCGAGTTCGAACGTCGTTACCCCAAAATCAGGGTGGTAATGCAGGAGCAGGACCTGGCCGGGGTCAGCCTTGCCCTGACCCAGGGCAAGGCCGAGCTGGCCCTGAGCTATGCACTGGGACTGCCTCAGGAAGTGGACATCCAGGTGCTGGACGAACTGAAGCCCTACGCCCTGCTGCCCGCCGGCCATAAACTGGCCGAAAAATCGACCCTGAGTCTGGCGGAAATAGCGAAAGAGACCCTGATACTGCAGGACATGCCGCTGACCCGGGAGTATTTCATGTCGCTGTTCTGGCATCAGGATCTGCAGCCGAGCCATATCCATACCACCGCCTCGTTCGAGATGCAGCGTGGCCTGGTCGCCCATGGCCACGGGGTAGCACTGTCCTGCACCCGGCCCGTCGGCGATCAAAGCTACGATGGCGCCCCCCTCGCCTGCCGACCGCTTCAGGACGAGTTTCCTCCCCAACGGGTGGTGCTGGCTCGCTCCCGCCAGTTTCCGCTCTCTATACCCGCCCAGCTGTTTCTCGACCAGGTGGCCGGCCAGAATAACCATTCATAAAAAGCCGGGAGACCCATGGCCCGTATTAAACTCAGGGGCTCCCGGCTTACGACCAGTTTCATTAGTCACAAATCTGCCAGTTTGTTGTAGCGCACAAAGAGGCAGCAGAGTTGCCTTCTCCGACACGCTTCAAGTACATCCATGTAACGCTCGCACATGCCATCCATGGCATGTGACGGTCGGCTGAGGCAACTCTGCTACCTCTTCCATGACCCGAAGCTGTCTGTTGGGGGAGCTGTCAGGCGACTCCGATACATCTAAGAGGATAAAGGGATCTGCTCCGCCGACCTTCTGTTTCAGGGATGAAACAGAGAGCGTACAGGGAG
>JBFGZI010000371.1:0-2417 GCA_041586855.1 Oceanisphaera sp.
AGTAGCCGTTGACGTTTTCTTCACAGGTGAGGTAAGTGCCCCAGGGGGTCATGCCGTTGGCACAGTTGTTGAAGGTGCCGAGTGCCAGCTCGCCTTTGGGGTCGGCAGTGGTCTGCAGCAGTTCATGGCCCCTGGCCGGGCCGCTGATGGCCATGGGGGTATTGGCGGTGATGCGGCGGTTGTATTTGCCGCCTTTTTCAAAGCGCCAGCCGTCGGCCTGCTTTTTAAGGGTGATCACCGATACGCCGTGGGCGGCCTGGGCCTTTTTCACATCCGCTGCGGTCATCTGCTTGCCCTGGTGGGCAAACATCAGCTCGTAGTTACAGTATTCGTTGTTGATGGCCAGAATGGCCGTGTTGTCATCCACAGGGAAGAAGCTCATGCCGTCGTTGTTGTCGCCAAACTGGCCGAGCTGATCGGCGGCGCTGTTGCCGCCGCCGTTGATGAAGTCGGCCACGTTGGAGAACAGCGGGTCGCCCCAGGAGATAAGGCGCTCGGCCTTGTAGCCGGGCGGCACCACAAAGGTGTCTGCGGTGCTGGTGGGCACGGCCTCAAAGCCCAGCAGCGGGCTGTTGCCGGTAGCGGCGGCGATGGCGCGGGAGACGGGCGAGGCACTGAAGAAAGCCACGGCCCCCAGGGCGGCGGCACCGCCCAAAAAGCGACGGCGGCTCAGGCTCTGTTCAACCATCTGGGTAAACTCGGGCACCTGAGTACGGGGGTGGTTCTGTTCATCCTTCAGTTCAAACTGGCTCATTGTTAACTTATCCTTTGCTCACATGGGGTTACAACCACTTCAAGAATGCAGCTTAGGCTAGCGGCCAATAATGGCAGTTTGATAACAAGGGGATGACGGCAAGGTGACAATCGAATGCAGCAGAGTCGCCTGTTGGCGCCATCTGCGGGCAACTCGGTTTCAGAGAGAGGCAACAGAGATGGCCTCCCTCGACCGTGAAATGCCAAGGCCGAAAAATGCTCCTGCCGTTCCGGCATTCCCGCCGTCCCTGGCGGTCAGATGGCATTTCCGAGCCCTCAGGGGGCGAGCTTGTCTCGCCGTGACGAACGGTTGCAGCCTGACCGAACATCCAGTGAATGTTCGCAGTAGGCTGCAACGGTGAGTGTCATTTACCAGTGGCGTGTCGTGGGAGGCGGCTGTGTTGCCTCTGAGTTCGGACTTGAGAAAGATCAAATTTTTATTCAGATTGGTATGATCGAATATCTGATTGGTATAAACGAAAAGGCCCGCTGCATGGCGGGCCTTTTCAGATCTCTGGGAATCAATCGTCCCAGTCGTGATCGTGATGATGTTTGTGCTTGTGTTTTTTATGACGCTTGCCGTGATGATAGTGATGCACTTCTTTATGACGGTGGCCGTCGCCAGATTTGGCGCCCAGGGCCGATCCCGCACCGCCGCCGATGCCGGCACCAATCAGCTGGCCAGTGTCACCGGCCAGGTTCTTGCCCAGTGCGGCGCCACCCAGGGCACCCACGGCACCGCCCAGGGCGGCTTCGTTCTTGTTGCCTCTGTTGGCGGTGGCAGCACCACCGGCGGCACCACCCAGGGCGGCACCCACCAGGGCGCCGGTATCACCGCCCATCTGTTTGCCCAGCAGGGCTCCGGCGGCGCCACCGGCACCGCCGCCCAGCAGGGTGCTGAGGGTTTCATCGGCCAGAGCCGGGGTGGCAGCCAGCATCATCGGCAGCAGGCCAAGGACGATAATTTGTTTTTTCAACATACAGACTCTCTCTCAGACTGTTCAAAATTCGTTCTTGCTATACGGCTTAACTATACAAAGGATTGTCTGCAAGGGAAGTGATATCGGATGGGATATGTTTGAGCCTGATAGGAATAAAAACAAGTAAGTCATTGTTTAACAATGGCTTTGTTTTTTACCGGTTTGCAGGCGACCTGCCATGACCGACAGGTTCTGACCGGTGATGTTTTTTCAGTCCCTGAACAGCCAGACCAGGGTACGCAAACCCTGTTGGCCATAGCGGGCCAGCCGGTCGAAACGGCTGCGTTCTATCGGCAGATACTGTTTGTCGACCGGGCTTTCGCCGGCGGCCTCGTCGATATCCGGGTCGTGGATATAGACGAACTCCTTGTCGATGGCGCATACCAGCACCCAGTGTGGCGCCTTGCGACCGTCCAGATGATAGGTGCTGATCAGCACCAGCGGCAGGCCGCCCCGGCTCAGACCCTGTTCCAGCTGCGCCAGGGTAAAGTGGCCGTATTCGGGTTCAATATTCAGCTCTTTCATCTGGGCCAGAAACTGCTGATGCACCCGTTCCAGTATCTGCTTCTTGTCGGCAGTGCGTACACCCCCCACAAACAGCGGGCCTGTCTGGTTAAGGGTTAACGATACCCTGAAGCCACGTCGGTGGGCGGCCAGCGCCAGGCCGTGGGGGCCGCAGCCGCC
>JBFGZI010000372.1:0-2409 GCA_041586855.1 Oceanisphaera sp.
CCTGCGCTTTACGCCATCATGACGCCCCGTCTTGACCAATGTCGAAGTTTTCACCATGTCTTATCTGGTATCCGTTACCCTGTTGTGGGCCTTCTCTTTCAGCCTGATTGGCGTCTATCTGGCCGGCACCGTCGATAGCTATTTTTCCGTGCTCAGCCGCATCCTGATGGCGACCCTGCTGTTCATGCCACTGATGTCCTGGCGCCAGCCACCACGGCTGGCTCTGGGGCTGATGGCCTGCGGCGCCCTGCAGCTGGGGCTCATGTATCTGTTTTACTACCAGTCGTTTCTGCTGCTGACGGTGCCGGAAGTGCTGATCTTCACCGTGCTTACCCCTATCTACGTCACCCTGATCTACGATCTGCTGCACCGCCGCTTCAACCCCGGTTACCTGCTGACCGCCGCCCTGGCGGTCGTGGGCGCCCTGGTGATCCGTTTCGACGGCATCACCGACCGCTATCTGCTCGGCTTTATGGTGGTGCAGGGCGCCAACCTCTGCTTCGCCCTGGGCCAGGTCGGCTACAAGGTGCTGATGGAGCGCTATCCCGCCCATCCGCCCCAGCATCGGCTGTTCGGCTATTTCTACCTGGGCGCACTGGCGGTGGTGGTACCCGCCTGGCTGCTGCTCGGCGGTGACCAGTATCCGACCACCAAGCTGCAGTGGGGCATACTGCTGTGGCTGGGCCTAGGGGCCTCCGGCCTGGGATATTTTCTGTGGAACAAGGGCGCCACCCTGGTCAATGCCGGCGCCCTGGCCATCATGAACAACGCCCTGGTGCCCGCCGGCCTGCTGGTCAACCTGCTGATCTGGAACCGGGATGCCGACCTGCTCCGGCTCGGCCTCGGCGGACTCATACTAATAGCCTCGCTCTGGCTCAACGAAGCATGGATCAAACCCGCAGCCACCGCCCGGGCCGGATGACACCGGGCTCACAGAATCGACATTTGCTACTTTTCCGGCATGGCTTTCCGCCCCAGTCTCCTTACACTGAGCTTCAGGAAACCGTGCCAGGAGAAAAGAGATGTTCAAAGCTCTACTACTAGAAGAATCAGGTAAGGACACCCACGCCAGCCTGAAGCGGCTCAACGAAAATCAGCTCACCACCGGTGATGTGCTGGTCAAGGTGGACTATTCCACCCTCAACTACAAAGATGCCCTGGCCATCACCGGCAAGGGCAAGATAGTGCGCCAGTGGCCCATGGTGCCCGGCATCGACTATGCCGGTACCGTGTTGGCCTCGGATCACCCGGACCACCGCATCGGCGATGAAGTCATTCTCACCGGCTGGGGTGTGGGCGAGCAACACTGGGGTGGCCTGGCAGAAAAAGCCTGTGCCAAGGGTGACTGGTTGATTCCGATGCCTGCCGGCATGAGTGCCAAGCGCGCCATGGCCATCGGCACCGCCGGCTTTACCGCCATGCTCGGCCTGATGGCGCTGGAACACGCCGGCATCAAGCCGGAGCATGGCCCCATTCTGGTCACCGGCGCCACCGGTGGCGTAGGTTCGGTGGCGGTGCGCCTGCTGGCCAAGGCCGGCTTCGAGGTGCATGCCTCCACCGGCCGCCCCCAGCATGCCGACTGGCTGCGCGAACTCGGTGCCAGCGAGATTGTGGATCGCGCCGACCTCGACAAAGAGCCGGCGGCGCTGGAATCCCAGCATTGGGCTGGCGCCATCGACTCGGTCGGCGGCCGTACCCTGGCCAGGATCCTCAGCCAGACCAAAATGGACGGTGCCGTCGCCGCCTGCGGCCTGGCCGGAGGCGTGGCCCTCAACACCACCGTCATGCCCTTTATCCTGCGCGGCGTGCAGCTGATCGGCATCAACTCTGTGTATATGCCGAAGGAAAAACGCATCGAAGCCTGGCAGCGTCTGCAGAAAAGCCTGCCGCTGGACTTTGAAGCTCAGGCCCAGGAGTTCACCCTGGAGCAGAGCATAGAGGCCGCCCAGGACATGCTGGCCGGCAAGCTCAGGGGCCGGGTGGTGATTCAGCCCTAACCCTCTTGCTCACCCGCCGACACTCCATTGCTGTCGGCGGGCTTATCTTCGCCTTATACCCACCGTCTTTATAAGTTGATCTCATTCATTTCCGTGTTCACGTCGGACAAAGGGCCCGCTCCGCCGACTCGCTATGAATACATCCGTGTACGCTCTCTGTTTCATCCCTGAAACAGAAGGTCGGCGGAGCAGATCCCTTTGCCCTCCTTGATGCATCGGCGCCGCCTGCAGACAACTCGGTGTTCAAGAAGAGGCAACAGAGAACGGCTCCCACGACCGTGAAATGCCAAGGACGGCATTTCCGAGCCCCATGGATGGTTTATGGCGTGTCGTGGGAGACGGCTGTGTTGCCTCTGAGAACCGGCTCAAAAGATGACCGGATACTGGCTCTGATTAATAGAAGTGACGGAGC
>JBFGZI010000373.1:0-2403 GCA_041586855.1 Oceanisphaera sp.
CCCATGGGCGAGAGCGACGGTATCGAGTTCCTGATCGACAAGCTGGCGATGACCAAGACCAACGATGATTTCTTCGAGTCGATGAAGCGACAAACGAAGTAGTTGTCCACCCCTGCTTATCAGACTTAAAACCGCGGCTTGCTGCGGTTTTTGTTTTCAATACAAGCTATCTCGAACCGGGTATAATCTTCGGCGTTATTCGATACTCTTGGAATAAACCTATGAAATATAAGGACTTGCGCGACTTTATTGCGCAACTTGAAGCTCAGGGCGAACTCAAGCGTATCCAGCATGAAATCGACCCTTATCTGGAAATGACCGAGATCTGCGATCGCACGCTCAAGGCAGGCGGTCCGGCGTTGCTGTTTGAAAATCCCAAGGGCTTCGATATGCCGGTGCTGGGCAACCTGTTTGGCACTCCCAAACGGGTGGCCATGGGTATGGGCCAGCAGGATGTCGAGTCGCTGCGCGAGGTGGGGCGCTGGCTGTCTTATCTGAAAGAGCCGGAGCCGCCTCGGGGCCTGAAAGAGCTGATGGAAAAGCTGCCCATCTTCAAGCAGGTGCTGAACATGCCGGTCAAGCGGCTGAAGAAGGCCCCCTGTCAGGAAGTGGTGCTGGAAGGTGACGATGTCGACCTGACCCGGCTGCCTATTCAGCATTGCTGGCCCGGCGATGCGGCGCCCCTGATCACCTGGGGTTTGACCATTACCCGAGGGCCTTACAAGAAGCGTCAGAACCTGGGCATTTATCGTCAGCAGCTACTGGGCAGGAACAAGGTCATCATGCGCTGGCTCAGCCATCGCGGCGGCGCCCTCGATTTTCGCGAGTGGCAGGAAGCCAACCCCGGTCAGCCTTATCCGGTCGCGGTCGCGCTGGGCGCCGATCCGGCGACCATTCTCGGCGCCGTCACGCCGGTACCCGATACCCTGTCCGAATATGCCTTCGCCGGCCTGCTACGTGGCAGCCGCACCGAGGTGGTCAAGTGTATCGGCAGCGATCTGGACGTGCCGGCCAGCGCCGAAATCGTGCTGGAAGGCTATATCTATCCCGACGAGATGGCGCCGGAAGGTCCCTATGGCGATCACACCGGCTATTACAACGAAATTGACGAGTTCCCGGTGTTTACCGTGGAGCGCATCACCCGCCGTCAGAACGCCATCTACCACTCTACCTATACCGGTCGTCCGCCCGACGAGCCGGCGATACTGGGGGTGGCGCTGAACGAGGTGTTCGTGCCCATACTGCAGAAGCAGTTTCCGGAGATAGTCGACTTCTATCTGCCACCGGAAGGCTGCTCCTATCGTATGGCGGTGGTGACCATTAAAAAGCGCTACCCGGGTCATGCCAAACGTGTCATGCTGGGAGTTTGGTCGTTTTTACGGCAATTCATGTATACCAAGTTCGTTATCGTGTGCGACGACGATATCAACGCCAGAGACTGGAACGACGTGATCTGGGCCATTACGACCCGAATGGACCCGGCGCGGGATACCACCCTGATCGAACACACCCCCATCGACTATCTGGACTTTGCCTCGCCGGTATCCGGCCTGGGCTCCAAAATGGGGATGGATGCCACCAACAAGTGGCCGGGTGAAACCGACAGGGAATGGGGTCTGCCCATCGAGATGACGGACGAAGTAAAACAAAGGGTCGACAGTTTATGGGATCAACTCGGGATCCTGGATTCGAGTGCCAAACAGAGTGAACTCAAAGGATAGTCATGCAGAAAGTAACATGTAGTGTTGAAGCCCTGGAAGAAATGGCCGAAGCCCTGTGGTATGTGAGATTGAAGCCGGAATTGTCCGTGGATTTTCTCCCCGGCCAGTATCTGCTGGTGGTGATGGCGGAGGACGATAAACGTCCCTTCTCCATCGCCAATACCGTGAATGAAGAAGGTGTGCTGGAACTGCACATCGGTGCCGGCCCGGATAATACCTATGCCATGCAGGTGCTCAAGCGCATGCAGGAGCAGGGTCAGATAGAAGTACAGCTGCCGGCGGGCAAGGCCCATCTGCGTTCAGGCTCTCGTCATCCGGTGATCCTGATGGCCGGTGGTACCGGTTTTGCCTACACCCGCTCCATACTGCAGCAGATGCTGGCAAACGGCCTGCACCAGCCGGTGTTCCTGTACTGGGGGGTCCGCTTCGAGGAACACCTGTATGCGGATCAGGAAATGAAAGCCTGGGCCGCCGAGCACAAGGAGCTGACCTATGTGCCTGTGGTGCAGAACGGCAATGAGCACTGGCAGGGCCGTACCGGTATGGTGCATGAGGTCATCATGGAAGACTTTCCCAGCCTGACGGGCTACGACATCTATGTGGCGGGTCGCTTCGAGATGGCCGGTGTGGCGCGGGAAGCCTTCAAGGAAAAAGGCGTAGAGGCGGATCACCTGTTCGGTGA
>JBFGZI010000374.1:0-2402 GCA_041586855.1 Oceanisphaera sp.
ATCAGCCATAACGGCCAGGGAGTATTTGCCAACCTGTCCAACCCGCTGCCGGTGGCCCGTTATCACTCGCTGGTGGGTACCAAAATTCCCAGCACCCTGCCGGTGATTGCCGATTACCATGGCATGACCATGGCGGTGCAGGATACCGCCAAGCGCGTGCTGGGTTTTCAGTTTCATCCCGAATCCATCATGACCACGGAGGGTGCACAATTGCTGGCACAAGGTCTGGAATTTTTAAGCGCACCGGAAAGCAAAGCCATGGATCAGCTGTATCGCGGCGAGCACATCAGCCGCAGCCAGGCACAGGCCCTGTTTGGTGAGCTGATCAAGGGCGACATGGATCAAATGACCATGGCCTCTTTGCTGACCGTGCTGAAAATGAAAGGCGAAACGCCGGATGAAATTGCCGGTGCCGCTCAGGCCTTGCTGGAAGCCGCCAGTCCCTTTCCGCGCCCGGACTATCCGTTCTGCGACATCGTCGGCACCGGTGGCGATGGCATGAACGTCATCAACGTGTCCACCACCTCGGCCCTGGTGGCTGCCGCCTGCGGCGTCAAGGTGGCCAAGCACGGCAACCGCGGTGTGTCTTCCAAATCCGGCTCGTCCGATTTGCTGGAACAACTGGGCATCGATCTGAACATGAGCCCGGAACGCGCCCGTCGCTGCCTGGATGAAGTAAACGCCTGCTTTTTGTTTGCGCCCAACTACCACGGCGGCATGCGCAATGCCATGCCGGTGCGCCAGGCCCTGAAAACCCGCACCATCTTCAACGTACTGGGCCCGCTGGTGAACCCCGCCCGGCCCGACTTTATGCTGCTGGGCGTGTATTCCGAGCAACTGGTGCGGCCCATTGCCGACACCCTGCTGGCCATGGGCCTCAAGCGCGGCATGGTGGTGCATGGCAGCGGCCTGGATGAAATTGCCATTCACGGCCCCACCACGGTGGCGGAAATCAACCACGGCGTGATCAGTGAATACAGCATCACCCCCGAAGAGCTGGGCCTGGAACGTTACGACATCAGCGCCATTGCCGGCGGCGAGCCCCATGAAAACAAGGCCATAACCCTGAGCCTGCTGCAAGGTGGTGGCACCCCGGCCCAGCAGGGCGTGATAGCCATGAACGTAGCGCCGTTACTGGTGATGAACGGCCAGGCCGAGACCCTGAAAGAAGCGGTTGCCCAGGTATTGACTGTGTTAAAGTCGGGCAAAGCCATGGAAGTAGCCAATAAACTGGCGGAGTTGAGTCAATGTTAAGTACCGTTCTCGGCAAGATAGTTGCCGACAAGAAAGTCTGGGTTGAAGAGCGTAAACAGAGTCAGCCCCTGAGCAGTTTTGAAGCCAAACTGACGCCCAGCGATCGCCCCTTTGTGGCCGCCCTGAGCGCCGGCAAGCCGGCCTTTATTCTCGAATGCAAAAAAGCCTCACCCTCCAAGGGGCTGATCCGCGAACACTTCGACCTGGACGCCATCGCCGCCGTTTATGGCCGCCATGCCTCGGCCATTTCGGTGCTGACCGACGAAAAGTACTTTCAGGGCAAATTCGAGTTCGTGACCCGGGTTCGCGACCAGGTTAGCCAGCCGGTGATCTGCAAAGACTTCATCATAGACCCCTATCAGATCAAGCTGGCCCGTCACCACCAGGCCGACGCCATACTGCTGATGCTGTCGGTGCTGAACGACGACGAATATCGCGAGCTGGCTGCCGTGGCCAAATCACTCAACATGGGCGTGCTGACCGAAGTGATCAGCGAAGAAGAGGTGGCACGCGCCATCGCGCTGGATGCCAAAGTCATCGGCATCAACAACCGTGACCTGCGCGACTTGAGTATCGATCTCGATCGTACCCGGGTGCTTTCAGCCCTTATCCCGGACGATCGCATCGTGATCTCCGAGTCCGGCATCTACCACCACGGCCAGGTAAAGGCGCTGTCGGCCCATGCCGACGGTTTTTTGGTGGGCAGTTCGCTGATGGCCGAAGACGATCTGGAGCTGGCCGCCCGTCGGCTGATCCTCGGCGACAACAAGGTCTGCGGCCTGACCCGGCCACAAGATGCCGCCGCCGCTCACCTGGCCGGTGCCGTGTTCGGCGGCCTGATCTTCGTCGCCAGGAGCCCCCGCCGTGTGGACATAGAGCAGGCCAGAATCGTCATGGCCGCCGCTCCGCTCCATTATGTGGGCGTGTTCCAGAACCAGCCGCTGAATGAGGTGGCCAGCACCGCCCGCGAGCTGGGCCTGAGTGCGGTGCAGCTGCACGGCAATGAAGACGACGACTACATCCAGGAGCTGAAGCCGCTGCTGCCCGGCGTGGCAATATGGAAGGCGGTACCGGTAAGCGACAGCCTGCCCACCCTGCCCCGGAACGCCGATCGGCTGCTGTTCGACACTCAAGTCGGCAGCCAGAGC
>JBFGZI010000375.1:0-2394 GCA_041586855.1 Oceanisphaera sp.
CCTTCTGGCGGGCAGCCGTAACCTGACGGAATGATGCTTTGGGCGGTGTAGCGACCTTCGGCGTCGGTCTTGATGCGGCGGCGCAGGTTGTACTCGCTCTGGGACTGATCGAAGTAGGAGTAGGCGCCTTTCAGGTCGGCGTGCCAGATGTCGACGATGGTATCCGCCAGGGGCTGACCGTTCTGGTCGGTGACTACACCAGTGAGGATCATGGTTTCACCGTCCTGGGTGCCGTCGTCCATGCGGGCGAAGCCCTCGCTCAGGGGTGCGCCGGCCACGTACAGGGGGCCTTCGATGGTGCGCGGCGTGCCACCGGTCAGGCCGGCCAGTTCGTCTTCGGCATCCATGCGGATATCCAGGTACTTGTCCATGCCCAGACCCGGGGCCAGCAGGGCGGCTTCACCGTTCTTGCCCAGATCGTTGATGTAATAAACGGCGCTCCAGAATTCTTCCGGGCTGATGTCCAGATCTTCGATGATCTGGAAAATGTCATGCATGACGCGGTGTACTATGGTCTTGACCCGCTCGTTACCGCCTTCCTGATTCAAACCGGCTACTTTTTCCAGCAGCTCGACGACTTCCTGAGTTTCCATGGTTTTGACAGACATTACTTTGCTCCTTGCATCAATTTGAATTTGTTATTTTTCGTGTTGGGCACTTCTAACGATTAACGATCATCCGCATGGATGGAGGACGGGTGCCGGCACAGGGGCGCGACGCTGATGTCCATGTAGGGGAACAGAGGCAGGGCACTGATCAGCTCCTGCAGCTCGGCGTTGTCGGCCACATCGAAGATGCTGACGTTGGCGTAGCTGCCGGCAACCCGCCACAGATGGCGCCACTTGCCCTGGGTCTGCAGTTCCTGGGCGTAGGCTTTTTCCCGCGCCTTGATATCGGCAATGACGTCGGCCGGTATGTCATGAGGAATATTTACTTTCATCTCGACTTTAAACAGCATGATTCTTGCTCCGTGAGTAATGAGGTGCGACGGATGTTTATTTCCGGCGGTATTATTTGCGGCGATAGTAGGCCAGCTTGTCTTCGTCTATCTCTATGCCCAGGCCTGGGCCGGTGGGCAGCTCGACGCCGTTGTTATGGAAGTTCAATCGCTTGACCACTATGTCGTCCTTCATCAGCAGCGGACCGAACATCTCTGTACCCCAGTGAATCTTGTCGAGGGTGGACCAGGCATGCAGTGAGGCGACGGAGCCGATGGTGCCTTCCAGCAGGGTGCCCCCATAGAGACCGATGCCGGCGGCACTGGCCACGGTGGCTTGTTCAAGCGCCCGCAGTGGGCCGCCGGCCTTGGCAATTTTCAGGGCCACGGCACCGGCAAAGCCGGCGGCGGCCAGGCTGAACATGTCCCTGGCATCGGCCACGGCTTCGTCGGCCAGAATGGGAAGATGGAATTTTTCGGACAGGCGTACCAGGGCCGCCAGATCCTTCATCGGGGTCGGTTGCTCGACCAGGTCGATGCCGGCGGCCTGCAGCTCGGCCATGCCCTTGGCGGCGGTGGCTTCATCCCAGGCCTGGTTGACATCAACCCGTACGCTGGCGCTGTCGCCCACGGCGGCCTTGATGGCGGCCACGTGGCGCACATCGTCCATCAGCGCACGAGAGCCGATCTTCAGTTTGAAGTCACAATGACGTTTGGCGGCGATCAGGCTCTGGGCTTCGTCGATGTCTTTTGCGGTATCGCCGCTGGCCAGGGTCCAGAGCACGGGAATGTGCTGATGAATGGCGCCGCCCAGCAGATCGGACAGGGGGCGGTTGAGCCGCTTGCCCAGCATATCCAGCAGGGCGGTCTCGATGGCGGACTTGGCCAGGTTGTTGCCACGGGTGCTGGCATCCAGCCTTACCCTCAGGGTATTGATGTTGTCCGCCGGCTGGCCGAGCAGTAGGGGGGCGAAGTAGGTATCTATGGTCAGTTTGACGCTTTCGGGGCTTTCCGGGCCGTAGGCCAGGCCGCCGATGGTGGTCGCTTCGCCGAGCCCTTCCAGACCATCGGAGTCTGTCATACGCACGATAACCATGGTCTGAACACCCATGGTGGTCATGGATAGCTTATGCGGGCGTATGGTCGGGATGTCGACCAGCATGGCTTCGATGGACTGGATGGTTGCTGACATGTAATCTCCTGGTGTTGCCGGGTGGCGCTTTGTTGTCGGAAGGTTACGATGTTGAATCGATGTGAACCAATATTGATTAGGTTGCAAGGTATACCCTGGAGGTATGGATGGAGTTGAGACACCTGCGGTATTTCGTGGTGGTGGCACAGGAGCTGAACCTGACCCGGGCCGCGGAAAAGTTGTTTATTGCCCAGCCGCCGTTAACCCGGCAGATCAAGCAGCTGGAAGAAGAGTTGGAGGTGCAGCTGTTCATTCGTAAACCCCG
>JBFGZI010000376.1:0-2373 GCA_041586855.1 Oceanisphaera sp.
CGAGGTGGTCAAGGCGCTACCGCTGGAGCGGTTGCTGGTGGAAACCGACTCGCCCTGGCTGGCTCCGGTGCCGTTTCGCGGTGAAGAAAACGAACCCGCCTATACCCGCACCGTAGCGGAGTTTATCGCCGAGCTGAAAGGTGTGTCGGTCGAGCGGGTGGCCGAACAGACCACCGCCAACTTCTTCGAGCTGTTCAAGCTGGCCAAGCCGGTCAGCCGTTGAGTCATACCGGGCTTGCCCCGGTATCTCCTTGCAAATAGCATCGAAACCAGAACAAGATCCTGACCTTCGTCAGGATGACTGCTTTTGTTGAGCCCGGCGCTGTTTTTACCCTTCACCCCTCACCCCTCACATCTTTTACCCGTTTCCTTTCTGTTCGTCCGTCCTCTATAGTAACTCTAGTTTCAATTGTGTCTTGTCTTTGGGAGGTAATGTCTTGCTTGCCTGGCATTGGTGGTTGATTGCCGCCTTGTTGTTATTGTTACTGGAATTACTGGGCACCGGTTTCTTCGCCGTTGCATTCGGATTGGCGGCACTGGCTGCCATGGTGGTCGCCTTGCTGGGGGTCGGCGTCACCTGGCAGTGGTTTACCTTTGCCCTGGCGGCGGCGCTGTTGGCACCCTTGCTCAAGCGGCTGTTTCGCCGCTTCGCACCGTCGCAGCGAACCAGCTTTCTGGCCGGAGAAAGCCAGCGGCAACAGGGAGAAATAGTGCAGCTGACTTCCGGTGAGTTGCGCCTCAAGCTGGAGGGGGATTTGTTTCCGGTTCGCAGTGCCTCGGACGCTCCAGTAAGGGTCGGCGATCGGGTTCAGATCCGCCGCTTCGATGGCATTACCGCCATCATAGATTAAAGAGGGAACTTGAATGGATGCGATGTTAATAATTGCGCTGGTGTTTACCGTATTGATCCTGGTGCTGATCATCAAGGGCCTGATGATCATACAGCAGTCGGAAGCCGTGGTGATCGAGCGCCTCGGCAGTTATCAGAAAACCCTGAGCCCGGGCGTGAACTGGATTATTCCTCTCGTGGACAAGCCTCGTTCGATCAAGGTGCGGCGCTATCAGGCCATCGGTGGAGAAAATGTCGCGATAGTTCAGGAAGAAACCCGTATCGACCGGCGCGAGACGGTACTCGACTTTCCCGGTCAGTCGGTGATCACCGCCGACAACGTCAGCGTCACCGTGAACGGTGCTCTCTATTTTCAGGTCATCGATCCGGAACGGGCCGTCTATCAGACCGAAAACCTGATCCAGGCTATCGAGATTCTGGCCAAGACGTCACTGCGTTCGGAAATGGGCAAGATGGAGCTGGACAAGCTGTTCGAGTCGCGTCAGGAAATCAACGACAAGTTGCAGTTGGTGATGGACGAGGCGGGCAACAAGTGGGGCGTCAAGGTCACCCGGGTGGAGATACAGGACATACTGATCCCGGCCGAAGTCGAAGATGCCATGCGCAAGCAGATGGCCGCCGAGCGTGAACGCCGGGCCCTGGTATTGCGCGCCAGTGGTGAACGGGAAGCGGCTATCGCCAAGGCGGAAGGCGAGAAGCGGTCCAGCGTTCTGGTGGCAGAGGGGAAGAAAGAAGCCGCCATTCTGATGGCCGAAGGTCAGCGACAGGCCATCGATCAGGTGCTGGCTGCCGGCAACGAGAAGCTGGAGCCGCAACTGGTGGTGGGCTATCTGCTGGGGCTGGAATACCTGAAGACGCTGCCGGAAATCGGCAAGGAAGGGGATCGTATCTTCCTGCCGTTCGAGGCCAGCAACGTACTCGGTGCGGTGGGCAGTATAGAAGCTCTGCTCAAGGGTCCGTCAAAATAATCCAGGATTGATCAATCTGGATTAACGGGAAGCGCAGGCTTCCCGTTTTTTGATTGCTCCATTCATACCGGACAAAGGGCCCGCTCCTCCGACTCGCTCAAGCACCTCCCTGTGACGCTCAGCACATGACATCCGACCGCCAGGGACGGCGGGAGTGCCAATATTGCAGGAGCTTTTGTTGGCCCTGTCATGTGATGGTCGGTGGAGCAGATCCCTTTGTCCTCCTTGATGCCGCAGAGTCGGCTGTTGGCGCCGTCTTCGGGCAACTCGGTGCTACTGAAGAGGCAACAGAGATGGCCTCCCACGACCGTGAAATGCCAGGGACGGCATTTCCGAGCTTACATGGATGTACTCGTAGCGTGTCGTGGGAGGCGGCTGTGTTGCCTCTGACGCTCCGACCCAATAGTTTAAATGGGATAGGTATCCCTATCACACAGCAGTCGATAGGCCAGCATTGATAGCAGGGCGCAGCCGCTCATGGTCAACAGCATATACAGTGGCGAACTATCTGGCAGCGCGGCGACCAGGGCGCCGACCAGGGCGGCGGTGCCAAAG
>JBFGZI010000377.1:0-2367 GCA_041586855.1 Oceanisphaera sp.
ATCGCCTATGTGCGCGAACACTCCGGCGCCAAGGCGCTGCTGGCTCTGAAATGTTTTGCCACCTGGTCGGTCTTCGATCTGATGAGCCAATACATGGACGGCACCACCTCGTCCTCCCTCAACGAAGTCAAACTCGGCAAACTCAAGTTTGGCGGTGAAACCCACGCCTACAGCGTGGCCTACGCCGACGATGAAATAGAGGAAGTGCTGGCCCACTCCGACAAGATCATCTTCAACTCTGTCGGTCAGCTCGAACGTTTTGCCGATGCCTCCGCCCGCCATGAACGCGGCCTGCGCCTGAACCCCGGCGTATCCAGCTCGGAATTTCTGATTGCCGACCCTTCCCGCCCCTTCAGCCGCCTGGGTGAGTGGGATGCGGACAAGGTCGCCACCGTCATCGACCGTATTTCCGGCTTCATGATCCACAACAACTGCGAGAACAGCGACTTTGCCCTGTTCGACCAGATGCTGGGCGAAATAGAAGACAAGTTTGGCAGCCTGCTGGAACAGCCTCAGATCAGCTGGGTCAGCCTCGGCGGCGGTATTCACTTTACCGGCGACGACTATCCGCTGGACCAGTTCTGCGCCCGGCTCAAGGCATTCTCCGAGCGTTACGGCGTGCAGGTCTTTCTGGAGCCCGGCGAGGCCTCCATCACCATGAGTACCTCGCTCGAGGTGACCGTGCTCGACACCCTCTATAATGGCAAGCAACTGGCCATCGTGGACAGCTCCATCGAAGCCCATATGCTCGATCTGCTGATCTATCGCGAGTCCGCCAAAATGGCCCCCAACGAGGGTGAGCTAGAATACATGGTATGCGGCAAGTCTTGCCTGGCCGGCGATATCTTCGGTGAATTCAAGTTCGAGCGTGAGCTCAAGGTCGGTGACCGCCTGTCTTTCATCGACGCCGCCGGCTATACCATGGTCAAGAAAAACTGGTTCAATGGCGTCAAGATGCCCGCCATTGCCGTACGTGAGCTCGATGGCAGCGTAACGCTGGTCAAGGAGTTCACGTTCGACGACTTTGTAAGCAGCCTCTCCTGAGGCATGGAGTAACCCCAACAAAGCCTTTCCAAGGAGGCTCCAGAGGAAAAAAATGAAGAAAAACGTTCTGATTATTGGTGCCGGTGGTGTATCCCAGGTGGTCGCACACAAGTGCGCGCAACATAACGATGTTCTGGGTAACATCCATATCGCCTCGCGTACTGTCGAGAAATGTCAGCAAATCGTAGACAGCGTGCGGGAAAAGGGCAGCCTCAAGGTTGCCGGTGAATTGCAAGCCCATGCCCTGGATGCGCTCGATATCGAAGCCACCAAGGCGTTGATTGACAAAACACAGTCGCAGATGGTGATCAATGTCGGATCGGCTTTCATCAATATGTCGGTGCTGCAGGCCTGTATCGAGACCGGCGCCGCCTATCTGGATACCGCCATTCACGAAGATCCGACCAAGATCTGCGAAACGCCGCCCTGGTACGCCAACTACGAATGGAAGCGCAAGCAGCTGTGCGCCGACAACGGCATTACTGCCATTCTGGGTGCCGGCTTCGATCCGGGTGTGGTCAACGCCTATGCCGCAGTAGCGTTCAACGAGTACTTCGACAGCGTTGATTCCATCGACATCATCGATATCAATGCCGGCAGCCACGGCCGCTACTTTGCCACCAACTTCGATCCGGAAATCAACTTCCGCGAGTTCACTGGCCGTGTCTGGTCCTGGCAGAACAGCGAGTGGGTGCAGAACAAGATGTTCGAAGTGAAGCGCACCGACGATCTGCCGGTAGTAGGCAGCCAGACCAGCTACATGACCGGTCACGACGAAGTGCACTCTCTGTCCCAGAACCTGGGCGTGCCCAACGTGCGTTTCTGGATGGGCTTTGGCGAGCACTACATCAATGTGTTTACCGTGCTGAAGAACCTGGGCCTGCTGTCCGAACAGCCGGTGAAAACCGCCGAAGGTCTGGAAGTGGTGCCGCTCAAGGTGGTCAAGGCCGTACTGCCCGATCCTTCTTCCCTGGCCCCGGATTACACCGGCAAGACCTGCATCGGTGATCTGGTCAAGGGCAAGAAAGACGGCAAGGACAAGGAAGTCTTCATCTACAACGTGGCCGACCACGCCGAGGCTTACGCCGAAGTGGGCAGCCAGGGTATTTCCTACACCGCCGGTGTGCCGCCTGTAGCCGCCGCCATCCTGATCGCCACCGGCGAGTGGGATGTGAAGAAGATGGCCAACGTGGAAGAGCTGCCCCACCGCCCCTTCATCAACCTGCTCAACGAGATGGGTCTGCCGACCCGCATCAAGGACGAGCAGGGCGATCGCCCGCTGAGCTTCTAAGCTTGATCCGCGAATGCAAAGGCCTGTCGAAA
>JBFGZI010000378.1:0-2350 GCA_041586855.1 Oceanisphaera sp.
CGTATCCTGGATCTGGAGCTGTCGGCGCTGGAGCGGGAAAACCGGGCCGAGATTATCGCAAGCCCCAGGGTGACGACGTCCAATCAGAAGCCGGCGCTGATCGAACAGGGCACCCAGGTGCCGTTTTCTTCCGCCAGTGACGGTGGTACTCAGGTCGAGTTTCAGGATGCGGTGCTCAGCCTCAAGGTCACGCCGCAAATCACTCCCGATAATCGGGTGGTGCTGGATTTGACCATCACGCAGGACTCCATCGGTGAGCGCATTCCTCAGGCGACCGGCGGGGAGGCGGTGGCGATCAATACCCAGTCTATTACTACCCAGGTGCTGGTGAACGATGGTGAAACCCTGGTGCTGGGGGGCATTTTTCAGCAGAATATCCTGCGCAGTATCACCAAGGTGCCCTTGCTGGGCGACATCCCCGTGGTGGGCCGGCTGTTTAAAACCACGAATGACAGCAATAAGAAACGCGAGTTGATTATCTTCGTCACCCCCCGTATTGTGCACGACAGTATTTGAACTCCAGAATGGCTTTGCCTCTGCCTAAGGGGGCAAAGCCATCATCAAACAGACCAAAAACGGGAAGATGGGCGCGACGCGACATGGCAGGATGCGGTCTCGTACCGGGCTTCTTTGGCCCCATGGCGGGTGTTACCCTTGCCAGCGACCGGTGCAGTTGCGATAATCCGGCGTCCAATTTCAGAAAGTTAAGGTTAGGTTCATCGTCGACCCTGCGGTGTTCGTGGGGCGCATTCGTTTGTGAGAATTTCGTGTAACATGGCTGAGAAACGCAATATCTTCCTTGTAGGGCCTATGGGTGCGGGCAAGAGCACCATTGGTAAATACCTGGCGCAGCAACTGCATATGGAGTTTTATGACTCCGATCATGAGATTGAGCGTCGAACCGGTGCCGATATCAGCTGGGTATTTGATGTAGAAGGCGAAGAAGGCTTCCGCCAACGCGAAGAAAAGGTGATCAATGATCTGAGCGAGCTGCAGGGCATAGTGCTGGCCACCGGCGGTGGTTCCATCAAGAGCAAAGAGAGCCGTAACCGGCTGTCGGCCCGCGGTATCGTCGTATATCTGGAAACGCCGGTAGAGAAGCAACTGGCCCGGGTGCAGAAAGACAAGCGTCGTCCGCTGCTGCAAACCGAAGAGCCGCCGCAGGAAGTGCTGGAACGTCTGGCTGCCGAGCGTAACGCCTTGTATCTGGAAATTGCTGATTATGTGGTGCGCACCGACGAGCAGGGCGCCAAGCTGGTAGCGAATCAGATAGCCGAACTGATCGGCCTGTAACGGACAGGAGCTCCATGGAAAGGTTAACCGTCAATCTGGGTGAGCGCAGCTACCCCATTGTTATTGCCGAAGGGGGCCTGTCACAGGGCGCATTGTTGCGGGATATGGTCAAGGGCAACAAGGTACTGGTCATCACCAACGAGGTGGTTGCGCCCCTGTATCTCGACACCCTGCTATCGGCGCTGGCACCGCTGCAAGTCGAATCCCTGGTGCTGCCGGATGGCGAGCAGTTCAAGACCCTGGATACTTTTAATCAGGTGATGGGTACGCTGCTGGCCGGCAATCACGGCCGGGATACCACGCTTGTCGCCCTCGGTGGCGGTGTGATCGGTGATCTGACCGGCTTTGCGGCCGCCTGTTATCAGCGCGGCGTTCCCTTTATTCAGGTGCCCACCACCCTGCTGGCGCAGGTTGACTCTTCCGTTGGCGGTAAAACCGCGGTCAACCATCCTCTGGGCAAGAACATGATAGGTGCCTTCTATCAGCCCCAGCTGGTGTTGATCGATACTCTCTGTCTGCAAACGCTGCCGGAGCGGGAATTTGCCGCCGGCCTGGCCGAGGTGATCAAGTACGGCATCATCTGGGACGCCGACTTCTTCAGCTGGCTCGAGCTGAACCTGCAGCGGCTGCAGCGGCTGGAAGGCGATGCGCTGAGCTATGCCATTCGTCGTTGTTGTGAAATCAAGGCGGACATGGTGGCCAGCGACGAGCGGGAGCACGGAGTACGCGCCCTGCTCAATCTGGGCCACACCTTCGGCCACGCCATAGAAGCGGAAATGGGCTACGGCAACTGGCTGCATGGCGAAGCGGTCGCCGCCGGTACCATGCAGGCCTGCCATACCGCTCGCCTGCGCGGTGAAATGAGTACGGTCGAGGTATCGCGGGTGGAAGCCCTGTTGATCAAGGCGCACCTGCCGGTACTGGGGCCCGCCGAGATGACACTCGAGCATTATTTGCCGCATATGCTGCGCGACAAGAAAGTGCTGGCCGGCAAGTTGCGACTGGTGCTGCCGGTAGGTATTGGCCGGGCTCAGGTCGTAGACGATGTCACCGAGCA
>JBFGZI010000379.1:0-2331 GCA_041586855.1 Oceanisphaera sp.
GCAGGGCAATGCGGTGGTTATGGTGGCACCCGGTGCCGATGTCTGGGTACAGTCAGTGGCGGCCGCGCAGGGTGTGCCATTGATCGGTATCGACGGTACGTTGCGTGCGGATGCGTTGACTGAGACAACGGGCTTTGCCGCTGTTGCCAGTCAGGCAGATCAGGATACGTTGCGGGGCTACCGTATCGCCCTGGCGGAACGGGACGGCGTGTTGATCCCGCTGGTGACGGAAGTGAATGCTCCGGAGCGGTTTGTGATCGAGCGCCACCTGTGTGTAGATACCACTGCCGCCGGCGGTAACGCCAGCTTGATTGCTGCGGTCGAATAAACCGCAGCGGCCGGGGGCGCGCAATGCACGTTCCCGACACTGTGAGTGAGTCTGTCTACCTCTGCTGAGTACATAATATTCAGCATTTTCAGGCACTCTTGGAGGGGCTCCGGCTGCTGAAGAACCCCGCTTTT
Organism: Oceanisphaera sp.; assembly: GCA_041586855.1. GTDB lineage: Bacteria > Pseudomonadota > Gammaproteobacteria > Enterobacterales > Aeromonadaceae > Oceanimonas. Next base: position 463 of record JBFGZI010000379.1, read on the forward strand.
GAGCGGGGTTCTTGATGCGTCATCACTGAAGTCATTGGTATACTGTTGATCTGTCGATACCCCTTTTCTTGGTAATATCTGTAGCCCAACCCCTCGTGAAGTTCTTTTACGTGTCTTCGGTCAATAGTGCGCTTGCGGGCAAATTTGACGGCTTTCGTTGTTGCTTCAATGTGTCCTTCGTTAGTTTTTTCCAATATTCCTTGTCGCTCCGTCTGTGCCACGGCAGCAAAAACCGTAACAACCATTATTCCCATCTTTCCTTCCGTACTAATGCCATCATCCAGAAAGCGGATAGCCACACCCTGTTCATCGAAATTGAGTGTATCGAGCCTGACGAGGGCGGCAATGGTGCGTTGTTTTGGCCGACGGTCTCGTCTCCTTAAGTTTCGACGAGCAGGACGTATTTGCGCGGGCCTGATTGGATCAGGCCTTTATAAACATGCCGTTACATTAACATGTTAAAAGCTTTATCTGCAGGAATGTCATTACACGGTTTTCAACTAAACTACTCACAGGCTGCATAATCTCTAGGGCTGGCTTCCGAAAACGGCGAAACGTTGGTCCTATCCGCTCTTAAACAGAGGTTGATCTGTCGCCATCAAATGATTTTTCAGTCCAGCCCAGGTACGCCGCATTTATCCGTTATGGCTTTCCCAGAGCACTGCGAGTTATGGAATATAAAGACTATTACAAAATAATGGGCCTGCAACGTGATGCCTCGCAGGAGGAGATCAAACGCACTTACCGCAAGTTGGCACGAAAATACCACCCCGATGTCAGTAAAGTAGCAGACACTGAGGCCAAATTTAAACAGGTCGGCGAGGCCTATGAGGTGCTCAAAGACCCGGAAAAGCGGGCAGCCTATGATCGGCTCGGCCCGAATCTGAAGTCTGGCCAGGATTTTCACCCACCCCCTAACTGGGATTCTGGGTTTGAGTTCAGTGGGGGAGGCTTTACCGGTGCCGCCGGGGACGGCTTCAGTGATTTTTTCGAGGAGCTGTTCGGCCGCTCGGGCGGCAGGGCGTATTCGGCTAAGGGTACTGGGTTCCACGCTCGCGGCCAGGATCATCATGCCAAGGTTGTGGTGGATCTGGACGATGCGTTTAATGGCGCGACCCGCAGTATAACCCTGCAATCACCGCAACTTGATGCCCAGGGGCAACTGCAGGTGAGCCACCGTACGCTGCATGTAAAAATCCCCAAGGGTATCAAGGAGGGTCAACAGATTCGGCTTAAAGAGCAGGGCTCATCCGGCCAGGGTCAGGGAGGCCGCGGTGATCTGTATCTGGAGATCCATTTCAATCCCCATCCGCTGTACCGTGTCGACGGCCGTGATCTGTATCTGCAACTGCCTGTCACCCCCTGGGAAGTTGCCCTGGGTGCGACGGTGAAGACGCCTACCCCGGGTGGTGTCGTAGACCTGAAGATTCCGCGGGGCTCCAGTAGCGGGAAAAAACTGCGCTTGAAAAATCGCGGCATTCCCGGCAATCCCGCCGGGGACATCTATGTCACCTTGCTTGTCACAGTCCCGCCGGCCGACAGCGAGCAGGCCCGGGCGCTGTATACAGAGATGGCGAACACCCTGGCCTTCAATCCAAGAGCCGGCATGGGAGTATAGACAATGGCTCAGCAGCAAATTCTATCGGGCGTTCTGGTTGAGGAAACCACTATTCTTACCCTGGGAGAACTGAGCCGCGCCAGTGGCCAGCCTGCCGAATGGATCCTGGCGCTGGTGGACGAGGGCGTTATCGAGCCCGCTGGCGAAGCTCAGGGCCAATGGCATTTTCGCGGCCACAGCCTGCGTCGCGTGCGTATCGTACAGCGACTCGAATCCGACCTCGGGGTGAACCTGGCAGGGGCGGCATTGGC
>JBFGZI010000380.1:0-2317 GCA_041586855.1 Oceanisphaera sp.
CCGGTTCAACCCGGCTCCCCTCTGCCACCAGCAACTGTTCCAGGCGGGCATCCCCCGCCACAATCAGTGGCGTGCTTACCGCCGGCGTCAACAACGCCTGGGTGTGAATGCGGCTGTCCCAGGGCAGCGCCACCAGCGCGCAGAGACAGAACAGTACGCCCAGTGTAATGGCGCTGCGTTTGCGTTTCATGATGACACCTCTGTATTGCACCCAGACCGCCAGCTCCCGCCAGATCGGGCGCAAGATAAACCAGGTTATTTCCACTCCCGCCAGCAAGGGCCCGAGCGGCTTGGGAAACATCAGATAGACCAGCACCGCAATGCCGGTAAAGACAATCAGCCGATAAATCCAGGTGCCCCAGGCAAACAGCAGCAGCATACGGTGCCGACGCGGCGGAAACGACTCGGGGCGCGGCTCGCCTAGCGAAAACAGCCCTTCTCGCAGCCGCCAGCGGGCCAGGGCAAAGGCACGCGGGTGCAGGTTGGGCAGTTCCAGCGCATCCATCAGCAAAAAGTAACCGTCAAAGCGCAAAAAGGGCGAGGCATTGATGGCCAGGGTCGACACCCAGGTGGTGGTCGCCAGCAAAAAGGCACTACTGCGCAAGGCGCCGTCCGGCAGCAGGGCCCAGAACAGGGTGGCCCATACCGCTATGGTCAGCTCGGTCAGAATGCCCGCCGCCCCCACCTGCAGTCGCTGTTTCTGCCGGGGTAGCTTCCAGACATCATTCACATCCGTATAAGCCATCGGAAACATCACCAGAAACGCAATGCCCATGGCCGGCACCCGACAGCCATAGCGTTTGGCGGTATAGGCATGCCCCAGCTCATGCAGAAACTTGACGCACACCAGAGTCACACCATAGGCCAGCACACCCTGCAGACTGAACAGATCCACCAGGGTCGCGGTAAAACGGTCCCACTGGCGGGAGACTTCAACCAGCCCCAGCAGCAAGGCCGCCAGCGTCAGCCAGGCAAAACGGCGGCTGGCACACCAGTTAACCCAAGGCAGGGTACGGCCCAGCCAGGCATCCGGCCGCCACAGCGGTACCCGAAAAAACAGATAATGATGCAGTAACCGGGTCACCCAGCCCAGTTGACGCCGCTCTGTCTGCGCCGTTTGCGAGCGACTGTCTTGCGCCGTCGAGCGCTTGACCAGATCGTGCTGCTGCACGAAGTCGACCACGCAGGCCACGGCTTTCGCGTCCACCTGCAGCGTGGTTTCCTGCCGCAGCGCCTGCGCGATCAGATCGCTATCGGCCAATTGCCAGCGGCAGAGAATTTCGAAGGTGAGCCAGTCGATACGAAAATAAAGATTGCGCACCGGATCGTGCAGCGACCAGCTGGGCGCCCCGGTGCGGGAGCTGGGCCCCGCATAGAGGGCCAGCTCATCACGCAGTTCCGGCCAGGGGGCCGAAGCCATGGGCGGTAACGCACTCACAGCCCGATCCAGGCACGCAAAGCCGCCCAGGGACGACGCAAGATCCAGTAAGCCAATGACACCTGCTCACCTTCCAGCTTGGCGGTGCCTTTCAATCCGATTCGCGGGTCCGGCTGCCCCTCTTCTCCGGCAACAAGCCGTGCCCGTACCCGATAGGCGTAATGTCCCTCCGGGCGCAGTTCCGGCTCGTGAGCCACATACTCGACCAGGGCCCGGATCGGATTGACCGGATCGGACACCAGGTAGAAGGTCACCGACGCTTCGGGCTGCAAGGCAATCATGTCGGCAGGTGACAGCCAGGCTTCAAGCTGGGCCCGGGTTTCGTCGGCCACCACCAGTATCCGCTCTCCGGTCATGACCGGTCGCCCGACCCAGTGGCTCGCCTCATCCAGCAGCACTATGCCCGCGCGGGGAGACAAGACCTCGCTGCGCCGGTTCAGTGCCTGCAGATATTCCACCTCGACTTGCTGCTGATCGATCTGGCTTTGCAGTACCGCCAGCTCGGCCTTGCTGTCGGGATCAAACAGGGCCCGCTGGGCATTGCGCCGGTATTCGGCCTGATGCGTGATCAGGCCGCGAGCCGCTACCTCCAGCCGGCTCGCCAAACTGACCCGATCAAATTCGAGTAACGGCTGCCCTTCGGTTACCCGCTGATTGGGAGTCACCAGCACCCGATCCACTATGCCGTCCAGCGGTGCGCGCACGATCGCCGGCTTCAGCGGTATCAACTCGGCCGGGGCCAGCACCGTCAGCTGTACCGGCAACATGGCAGTCAATAGAATAACCGCCCCCGCTCCCAACCGGATCAGCCAGCGCCGGGGCCCGCTTTGCGCGCCCCGGCTATGCCATCGTCCCCGCCAGCTGCGTGGCTGCACTATC
>JBFGZI010000381.1:0-2306 GCA_041586855.1 Oceanisphaera sp.
GGCGATCGAAATTTCCGAGCGTCCCATCGTGATCTCGCACGCCAACCCGCTGAGCTTTCACGACGCCAAGCGCAACAAGTCGGATACGGTACTGAAGGCACTGGCCGAATCCGGTGGTCTACTGGGCTTCAGCGCCTATCCCTTCCACCTCAAAAACGGCCCCGACTGCACCCTGGAAGAGTACTGCGACATGATTGCCGACACCGCAGAGCTGATGGGCGTGGACAGACTGGGCATCGGCACCGATTTGTGTCAGAACCAGCCGCTGTCGGTGCTGGAATGGATGCGCAACGGTCGCTGGTCCAAGTCCATGGATTACGGTGAAGGCTCCAAGTCCAATGCCGACTGGCCCCGCCCGCTGTCCTGGTTCCGCGATAGCCGCGACTTCCCCAATCTGACCCAGGGCCTGCTGGCCCGTGGCTTCAGCCAGGAAGACGTGGCCAAGATCATGGGCCTGAACTGGCTCAACTTCCTGGATGATGCCCTGCAGCCGCAAGCCGCTGCTCGATAAGGATGACAGGGGAGCCATGGCTCCCCTGTACAGATGTTCCATTATGGAGGCGAACATGAGCAATAAAACCCACTCAACCCTGGCCACGGACAAAGATAAGGATATCAACGCCAAGCCGACCTTTTTCACCGGACTCGATGTACCCGTATTCCTGCTCAGCGGCGGCGCCCTGCTGCTGTTCGTGGTGATGGCGCTGTATGACATCGAGCTGGTCTCAGCCTTTGTCAACAGCGCCTTTGCGATCTCGACGCGGCTGTTCGGCGCCTACTGGCAGGTGTTACTGCTAATGACCTTCCTGATAGGACTGGTCATGGCCGTGGGCCGTGGTGGTCATGTTCGCCTGGGTAATCTGAGCACCCCCGAGATGTCCACCTTTCAGTGGATGTCGATCATCATGTGTACCCTGCTGGCCGGCGGTGGCGTCTTCTGGGCCGCTGCCGAGCCCATGGCGCACTTCATGTCACCCCCGCCCATGTACGCCGGCGAGACCGACAAGATGAACATGGCCATCAACGCCATGGCCCAGAGCTTCATGCACTGGGGCTTTCTGGCCTGGGCCATTCTCGGCAGCCTGACCGGCATCGTCTTCATGCACCTGCATTACGACAAGGGGCTGCCGCTGAAGCCGCGCACCCTGCTGTATCCGGTGTTTGGCGACAAGGTGATGAAAGGCTGGTTCGGCTCCCTGGTCGATGCCTGCTGCGTGCTGGCAGTAGTCGCCGGTACCGTAGGTCCCATCGGCTTTCTCGGCCTGCAGGTCAGCTTTGGCCTGGAAAAGCTGTTCGGCATTCCCGATGTCTACAGCACCCAGGTGGCCATTCTGGTCGGTCTGATCTGCATCTATACCATTTCGGCGGTGAGCGGTGTAACCCGCGGCATTCAGATCCTGAGTAACATCAACGTGATGCTGGCCGCCTTTTTGATGCTATTTATCCTGTTGTTCGGCCCGACCGCCTTTATCGTCAATACCTACCTGCATGCCTTCGGCATCTATCTGAACAACTTCATCCCCATGGCGACCTTCCGCGCCGATCCGGCCTGGCTGGACTGGTGGACCGTGTTCTTCTGGGGCTGGTTCCTGGGTTATGGCCCGCTGATGGCGATGTTTGTGGCCCGTATTTCCCGTGGTCGCACCGTGCGCCAGATCATTCTGCTGATTTCCATCATAGCGCCCATGATCACCTGCTTCTGGTTCACCATCATGGGCGGCAGCGGCCTGGCCTTCGAGCTGGCCAATCCCGGCAGCGTCTCCGGCCCCTTCACCGGTTTCAACCTGCCCGCTGCCCTGCTGGCGATCACCGAGCAACTGCCCTTCGGCTTTATCATCTCGGTACTGTTCCTGATACTGACCACCATTTTCGTCGCCACCACGGGTGACTCCATGACCTATGCGGTGTCCATGGTGATGACCGGAACCGACCATCCCCACGTTGGTGTGCGGGTGTTCTGGGGCATGATGATGGGGGTGGTCGCCGCCATCCTGATCTCCATCGGCTCCGGTGGTATCACGGCCCTGCAGTCCTTCATCGTGGTGACGGCCGTACCGGTCTCGCTGGTACTGCTGCCCACCCTGTGGACGGCGCCGAAAATCATCAAGCAAATGGCGGCTGACCAGGGGCTGTAAGCAACATAGCACGCTCCCGCCTTATCTCGCTGGGGGCACTACTTTTGAGCGGCGACAGCCGCTCTTTTTTTCACTGAATCAAGTAGAGGAAAAAGTCATGAAAACAGCCGTAAAAACCGAACTCTTCGCCTCCAAGGCACCGCTGGAATGGGCCGTGATGGCCAACGGCCA
>JBFGZI010000382.1:0-2305 GCA_041586855.1 Oceanisphaera sp.
ACTGGGTCGCCCAGGTCAGTGCCTGATGAGTGAACCGGTCCGACTGCTGACGGTCTCCGGCCCCGGGCTGGCACCCTGGCTGAACAAGCTGGCCGAACTGCGTATCCGGGTGTTTCGCGACTTTCCCTATCTCTATGACGGCGATCCGGGTTACGAAGCCGACTACCTGAGCACCTATCTGGAGACCGACAGCAGCGTCTGCGTGCTGGCGCTGGACGGCGACCGGCTGGTGGGCGCCTCCACCGGTCTGCCCCTGAGTCATGAAACCCATGCTTTTCGCCGTCCCTTTGTCGAGCGAGGGCTGGATACCGGCCGCATCTTCTACTGCGCCGAGTCGGTGCTATTGCCTGCCTATCGTGGACAGGGGCTCTACAAGGCCTTCTTCAATGGCCGCGAAGCGCACGCTCGGCAACTGGGCGACTTCGAACTGGCGGCCTTCTGCGCCGTGGTTCGCCCCGACGGGCATCCTCTGCGCCCCCATGGCTATCGGTCACTGGAGCCGGTCTGGCAACACTTTGGTTACCGGCCCGAGCCGGGCCTGATAACCCACTTCGGCTGGAAGGATATCGACCAGCCGAACGAGACCGACAAACCGATGCAGTTTTACCTCAAGCCACTGGAGACATCTCTATGACGCCCGCCCTGCGACTGGCCTGCGCCCAGTATCAAATCGACTTTCTTCCGGACTGGGCCGCCTACGAGCACAAGATCCGGCGTCTGGTGCAGGACGCGGTCGCTCAGGACGCCAACTTCCTGCTGTTTCCGGAATATTTCAGCATGGAGCTGGCGTCCCTGTTCGAAGAAAGTGTCTACCGTTCGCTCCATGGCCAGCTCGACGCCATGCAGAGTCTGCTGGCGGACTTCAAGACCCTGTTCGGTGCCCTGGCACAGCAACACGGGCTGCATATTCTGGCCGGCACCTTCCCGCTACGCCAGACCGACGGCAGCTATCGCAACCGCGCCTTCCTGTTTTATCCCGATGGCCGTATCGACTGGCAAGACAAGCTGCAGATGACCCGCTTCGAGAACGAGCAATGGCAGATCCAGTCCGGTACCGAGATCAAGGTGCTGGACACCGTCTTCGGCAAGGTAGGCGTAGCCATCTGCTACGACAGCGAGTTTCCGTTGCTGGCCCGCCGTCAGGTCGAGGCCGGCGCTAGCCTGATACTGGTACCCAGCTGTACCGACACCGAGGCCGGCTTCAACCGGGTACGCATCGGCTGTCAGGCCCGGGCGCTGGAAAACCAGTGCTTCGTGGCCCAGTCCCCCACCATAGGCACGGCGCCCTGGTCGGAGGCGGTGGACATCAATACCGGCAGGGCCGCCATCTATACCCCGGTGGATTACGGTTATCCCGACGACGGTGTGCTGGTCATGGGTGAGCGGGAGCGACCCCAGTGGGTGGTGGCCGAGCTGGATCTGTCGGCCCTGGCCAAGGTCCGAGCCCAGGGGCAGGTATTCAACCACAGAGACTGGGATGGTCAGGCCCGCTGGTTGAATGCCATCTAATGAAGTATCTGATTTTCTTTGTTATATCGCAGCTCCAGAAGCAGCAGGGCCTCCTCCTCCGACGCGCTACAAGTACATCCCTGTAAGCTCGCACATGCCATCCATGGCATGTGACGGTCGGCGGAGGCAACCCCTGCTGCCTCTTTTTAGCGTCCGAGTTGGCTGTGGGTTGCACGAACAGATAACTCCGATGCTTAAAGGAGGATAAAGGGATCTGCTCCGCCGACCTTCCGTTTCAGGGATGAAACGGAGAGCGTACATGGAGGTATTCATAGCGGGTCGGCGGAGCGGGCCCTTTGTCCGATATACAAGGTGCAAAGGTGTGCAAGGTGAAGACCGCCTACTCAACCAGAAAGGCCTGTACCTCGTCCATCGACAGGGCAAAATTTAAATTGCCCCATGCCTGCACGCCCTTGATGGTCATGCCGATCAGCCGTCCTTCGGCATCGAACAGGGCACCGCCCGAAGAGCCATAGGTGATGGGGGCCGTGGTCTGGATCAACCGCACCCCGTTCTCGGTTCTCAACGCGGAAACGATGCCTTCGGTCAGGGTTTTGTCCAACCCGGCCGGCGCACCGATGGCAAACACCCTTTCGCCGACCCGTACCTGGTCGAAGGGCGCCATGATATTGGTGAAGTTCAGTGGTCGAACCGGCTCGGCAAGGGTCAGCAGGGCCAGATCCCGCCGGGGATCTACCCGGGTAACCTGCCACAGCTGCACATCTGATTCCCGCACGTTTTGATTGTCGGCACGGCTGTCGATGCTGACCGGCACGCCGCCGGCCTGCAGCAGATG
>JBFGZI010000383.1:0-2304 GCA_041586855.1 Oceanisphaera sp.
AGGAAAAAATGCTGCTGGTACAGGGCACCGGTTTCAACTGGCCAACACCGGACCATTTCCGCCTCGTAACCCTGCCGCGGGTAGAAGAGCTGGAAGATGCCATCGGCCGCCTCGCCCGCTTCCTCAAGCATTACCAGCAGTGAAAACATTGTGAGGGGTGAGGGGTTGAGAGTGAGGTGAACAAGACCACCCTCTTTCAAAAGGCGTGCTTTACCCCTCACGCCTCACACTTCCCCCCTCACATCACAGCAGCGGACTCAACAGATAAAACAGGTTTTCCGCTACTCGCTGGCGCAGTGGGCGCTGACGCCATTCCAGCCAGGACACCGGCTCGGCGTCGCTCAGGTAACTGTCGGCCAGCTGCAGCAACTCCCCCATGGCCTGGCCATCGTCCACCAGCAAAGTCATCTCGAAATTCAGCCACAGGCTGCGCTTGTCCAGATTCACAGTGCCCACCAAGGCAAACTGATGATCCACCAGCACACACTTGGTGTGCAGCAGGCCGGCACCGTACAGGTGAATCTCTACTCCCGCCTGCAGCAATTCGTCGAAGAAGGCGTTGCAGGCATAGTTGACCATGCGCGAGTCGTTTCTGGCCGGCAGCACCAGTTGCACTTCTACGCCCCTGTCCGCCGCCGAGCACAGGGCCGCCACCAGGGGATCATCGGGCACGAAGTAAGGGGTGATCAGCACCAGCCGTCGCCGGGCCTGATAGATGGCGGTCAGCAGACTCTGCTGAATGGCATCGCCGCCCATGAAGGGGCCCGAGGGCAGCAATTGCAGCTTGAGCTGGTTATCCAGGCAGCTGATGGGATGATATTCCAGCTGCTCCAGCAGCCGCTCGCCGGTTTCCATTTCCCAGTCCCACACGAACAGCGACCAGAAGATGGGCACTATGGGCCCGCGAATACGCAGCATGATGTCGACCCACTGGCCCACGCCCGCGTTTTGTTTAAAACAGGCCGGATCCACCAGGTTCATGGAGCCGGTATAGGCCACATCGTCGTCAATCACCACCAGCTTGCGGTGCATGCGCAAATCCTGACGCTCAAACAGCAGCCGGAAGGCCCCCACCGGCAGTACTTCCACCACCTTGACGCCCGCATCCCGCAACCGGCGCGGCCAGTGGCTGCGAAAAAAATCGGCGCTGCCGACCGAGTCCAGCAACAGTCGGCAGTCGACGCCCCGCCGGGCCGCATTCATCAGCTCGAAGGCAATAGCATCGGCCCGGCCACCGGGGTACCAGATATAGTATTCCAGATAGCAGGAGCTCCGCGCCGCCCGGATGTCGGCCTGCAGCGCCGCCAGAATCTCGCCTGGTTGCTGCAGCAGCGTCATGCCATTGCCACTCAGCATCGGCATATTGAGCCGGGCCTTGACCAGCTCATAGATGGGCCGGGCCGGATCACTGACCTCGAACTCCTGGCCGGGAAAGCGCGCCACCAGCACGTTGATCCAGTCCGCATGGGGCCGGTACATGGCCTTGGCCCGCTCCGCGCGCTTGCGGCCCAGGCGCACTTCGCCAAACAGCACATAGGTTGCCACCCCCAGAATGGGAATGGCATAAATCAACGCCAGCCAGGCCAGGGATACCCCCACAGGGCGACGTTTCATGATGACCCTGAGCGTGACCCCGACCACCAGGCTGGTATGGGCTGCAAACAGCAACCAACCGAGCAGCGTATAGATATAATCACTCAAAAATGCCTTGCTCCTCTAAAGCGGCACAGTGCAGACTGATTAGGGCCTGTTGACCTGGTCAACAGACCCTAAGGTACAGAAAACCGCGACAGGGATACAGACTGATGAAAATTATACTTTTTTTAATTGCCTTCGGGATAAGCACTCTGGCTTCGGCCCAGAACCTGACCCTGACAGAACAACAACTCAACCAGGAGCTTAACCATCAGCTTGGCAAAGAATTTCCCTTTTCTCTCGGGTCCTGGCTGTCGGCAGGGATAGAGCTGAAAAAGCTCAGTATCGAGCTGGGCCGCCAGGAAGCGGACAAGGCTCGGGTGCAGGGACAGGGAATACTGTCGATGCAGCAGGGACAGCAACGCAGTCAGTGGGATATTGAGGGCGATTTCAGTGCCCGCCCCCGCTACGACAGCGAGCAGGGCGCTTTGTTTCTGGACGAGTTCACACTGCTGAGCTATCGGCTGAATCAGCAGACCAGTTCGCCTCAGGCCAGCATGATGCTCCCCTTGCTGCTGCAGGGACTCGCGGGTTATTTATCCCAGTATCCGGTCTACACCCTGGATGACACCGATCCCTTTCAGCGCCAGCTGAAAGGCAAGGTACTGA
>JBFGZI010000384.1:0-2271 GCA_041586855.1 Oceanisphaera sp.
CTGTGCGATCGGTGGTGGCTATACTCTTCGTGATATATGCCATTTTCGTGAGGCCTTATGCGCTGTCATCAAAAACTGGATGTATGGCAAGGCGCCATGCAATTGGTAACTGATATTTACCGGTTAACTGCTGACTTTCCTAATAGTGAACGCTTCGGGTTAATCAGCCAGATGCGGCGAGCTGCGGTCTCTGTTCCCAGCAATATCGCCGAAGGTGCGGCCAGAGGCAGTACAGCTGATTTCATACGCTTCCTTTACATCGCTCGTGGCTCGCTGAGTGAACTGGAAACACAAGTTTTACTCGCAGCTCAACTGAACTTTGCCGATGATATTTATCAGGTTGTTGAAGATATCAACAAAGTGTTTACCCGCTTGGGTGGCCTGATCAGGCACCTGAAGTCAAAAAGTTCTCGATAACCTACAAGATACAATAGACTCACTCCTCACTCCTCACCCCTCACCCCTCACCCCTCACATGTCCGATGTTAAGCGCCGCTTCACCCTCAACAGCCCCCCTGCTACAATCGTCTTCTTTAATGGATTTTAAAAATCAACAAGGCTTAAGCGCATGCGTACCACTCAATACTTGCTTTCCACCCTCAAAGAGACCCCGAGCGATGCCGAGGTGATCAGCCATCAGCTGATGCTGCGCGCGGGCATGATCCGCCGGCTGGCGTCGGGCCTGTACACCTGGTTGCCCAGTGGCCTGCGGGTATTGAACAAGGTCGCCGCCATAGTGCGGGAAGAAATGAACCGCGCCGGCGCGGTAGAAATGCTAATGCCGGTGGTACAACCCGCCGAGCTGTGGCATGAAACCGGCCGCTGGGACAAATTCGGCCCCGAGCTGCTGCGCATCAAGGATCGCCACGACCGTGCCTTTGTGCTGGGCCCGACCCATGAAGAAGTGATCACTTCCATGGTGCGTAACGAAGTGTCCTCCTACAAGCAGCTACCGCTGAACCTGTATCAGATCCAGACCAAGTTTCGTGACGAAGTGCGCCCCCGTTTCGGCGTGATGCGCTCACGCGAATTCATCATGAAGGACGCCTATTCCTTCCACACCAGTCTGCAGAGTCTGGAGCAGACCTACGACGACATGTATCAGGCCTATAGCCGGATCTTCGAGCGCATGGGGCTGGACTTCCGCGCCGTACTGGCCGACACCGGCGCCATCGGCGGTAGTGCCTCCCACGAATTCCACGTGCTGGCCCAGAGCGGAGAAGACGACATCGCCTTCTCTACCGAGTCCGATTACGCCGCCAACATCGAAATGGCCGAGGCCGTCGCGCCCAAGGCCACCGCCGATGCGGCCACCCAGGAGCTGAGCCTGGTCGATACCCCCAACGCCAAGACCATCGCCGAGCTGGTAGAGCAATTCGGGCTGGATATCGAGAAAACCGTCAAGACCCTGCTGGTGAAGGCCGCCGACGATCAGGACGCCCCCCTGGTGGCGCTGATGGTGCGTGGCGATCACGAGCTGAACGAGATCAAGGCCGAGAAGCTGCCGATGGTAGCCAGCCCGCTGACCTTCGCCACCGAAGAAGAAATTCGTGCCATCGTCGGCGCCGGCCCCGGCTCTCTGGGTCCGATGAACATGCCGGTGCCTGTGGTGGTGGATCGCGCCGTAGCCGTGATGAACGACTTTGGCGCCGGTGCCAACATCGAAGACAAGCACTACTTCGGCATCAACTGGGGCCGGGATCTGCCTCTGCCTCAAGTGGCCGACCTGCGTAACGTCAAGGAGGGCGACCCCAGCCCCTGCGGCCAGGGCGTGCTGCAAATCAAACGCGGCATCGAAGTGGGCCACATCTTCCAGCTGGGCAACAACTACTCCAGCAAGATGAACGCCACCGTGCTGAACGAAGAAGGCAAGTCCACGGTACTGGAAATGGGCTGCTACGGCATCGGCGTATCGCGCATCGTGGCCGCCGCCATCGAGCAGAACCACGACGCGCGCGGCATCATCTGGCCGGAAGCCCTGGCGCCGTTCCAGGTCGCCATCATCCCCATGAACATGCACAAGTCTTACCGGGTGAAGGAAGTGGCCGAGCAGCTGTATAGCGAGCTGACCGCCGCCGGCATCGAAGTGCTGTTCGACGACCGCAAGGAGCGCCCGGGCGTGATGTTTGCCGACATGGAACTGCTGGGTGTGCCCCACAGCATCGTCATCGGCGATCGCGGTCTGGACAACGGTGTGGTGGAATACAAGACCCGCCGCGGTGGCGAAAAGTCCGAGGTGGCCATCGACGACATCAAAACCCAGCTGATCAA
>JBFGZI010000385.1:0-2268 GCA_041586855.1 Oceanisphaera sp.
AGAGGCCCGTAGCCGCCGTCACCTGCTGGCCCAACTGACAGGAGAAATCGCCATGAAACACAGTCTGTTCGAGGCGTTGCAAGGGGGGCGGCCGCTGGCCATCGTCGGCGCCGTCAATGCCTATAGTGCCATGCAGGCAGAGCAGGCCGGACACCAGGCGCTGTATCTGTCCGGCGCCGGGGTGGCCAACGCCTCCTTCGGGCTGCCGGATCTGGGCATTACCAGCCTGAATGATGTGCTGGAAGACGCCCGCCGCATCACCGGTGCCTGCGAACTGCCGCTGCTGGTGGACGTGGATACCGGCTTCGGTGGCGCCTTCAACATCGCCCGTACCGTGCGGGAAATGGAGCGGGCCGGGGTGGCGGCCATTCATATCGAGGATCAGGTGGCCCAGAAGCGCTGCGGTCACAGGCCCAACAAGGCCATCGTCTCGCTCGATGAGATGGTAGACAGGGTCAAGGCGGCGGTGGATGCCCGCACCGACCCACGTTTCGCCATCATGGCCCGTACCGATGCGCTGGCGGTGGAGGGCATGAACGGCGCCGTCGAGCGGGCCCAGGCCTGTGTGGAAGCCGGCGCCGACTTTGTCTTCCCCGAGGCGATGGAAAGCCTGGAGCAATACCGCCGCTTCTGCGAGGCAGTACCGGTGCCGGTGCTGGCCAACATTACCGAATTTGGCAAGACGCCGCTGTTTTCTCAGTCCGAACTCGCCGAAGCCGGGGTAGCCATGGTGCTCTACCCGCTGTCGGCTTTCAGAGCCATGAGCCGGGCGGCGGAGACCGTGTATCACCAGATCCTGAGTCAGGGCCATCAGCGTGATCTGCTGACGCAGATGCAGACCCGGGAGCAGCTTTATCAGACTCTCGGCTATCATGATTACGAGGCCAGACTGGATGCCCTGTTCGAGCCCCCCGTTCCAGTCAGACGCTCTGTTAAAAAACAGCAAGGAGACAAGCTTGATGACTAACGCCGAAGGATTACGCGGCCAGACCGCCGGCCAGACCGCCCTCTGTACCGTGGACAAGAGCGGCTCCGGCCTGACCTACCGAGGATATGACATTGCCGACCTGGCCGCCCACGCCCAGTTTGAAGAGGTGGCCTTTCTGTTGCTGAAGGGCTATCTGCCCAACAAGGGGGAGTTGGGCGCCTTCAAGGCCCGGCTGCGGGGCAATCGCGGCCTGCCGGCGGCGTTGCGCACCGTGCTCGAACTGATACCGGCTTCCGCTCATCCGATGGACGTGCTGCGTACCGGCTGTTCCCTGCTGGGCAACCTGGAGACAGAACTCAGGTTCGGCGAACAGCAGGAGGCCGCCGAACGTCTGCTGTCGCTGCTGCCGTCGATGCTCTGCTACTGGTATCGCTATGCCCACGACGGCGTGCGTATCGACACGGCTCTGGATGACGACAGCCTCGGCGGCCACTTTCTGCATATGCTGCGCGGCGAAGCCCCGCCCGAGCTGGATGTGAAGGTGATGAACTGTTCGCTGGTGCTCTATGCGGAGCACGAATTCAACGCCTCCACCTTTGCGGGCCGGGTTTGTGCCTCCACCCTGACCGATCTGCATTCGGCGGTAACCGCCGCCATCGGCACCCTGCGTGGCCCGCTGCACGGCGGCGCCAACGAGGCGGCGATGGCGATGATAGAACAGTGGAGCGGACCGGATGAGGCCGAAGCCGCCTTGCTCGGCATGCTGGAGCGCAAGGAAAAGGTCATGGGCTTCGGGCATGCGGTCTATACGGTGAAGGATCCGCGCAACGCAGTAATCAAATCCTGGGCCAAAAAGCTGAGCGCAGCGGCGGGCGACAGGGTGCTGTATCCAATATCCGAGCGGGTAGAGGAGGTGATGTGGCGCGAGAAAAAACTGTTCGCCAACGCCGACTTCTATCATGCCTGCGCCTATCACTTCATGGGCATACCGACCAAGCTGTTCACGCCGATTTTCGTGCTCAGTCGGGTTACCGGCTGGACCGCGCACATCATGGAACAGCGTGCCCACAACCGCATCATCCGGCCCCGGGCCGAATACGTAGGTCCGGAGCCCCAGAAGTGGGTACCAATAGCGAAGCGGTAAGAGAGGGGAATAGGGAATGGGGAATGGGGAATGGGGAATAGGGAATAGGGAATAGGGCGGTAGGTTGGCGATGAGCGAAGCGAATCCCAATATGGGTGCCGAATCCCCGATCCCCAGTCCCTGATCCCGGTTTAACAGGGAGCACACCATGAGCAGTAACGTTGATATCACCCAGAGGCCCGCGCCCGATCCGCTG
>JBFGZI010000386.1:0-2265 GCA_041586855.1 Oceanisphaera sp.
CAACGAGGCCTCCACCGGCAGCAGCTCGTCCAGCTCCCGCTGCTTGGCTTTGGCCTCGTCTTCGGTCGAGGCCACATAGGTGACCAGCCCCGGCATGATGGGCACCTCGACCGTTCGGCCCGTTTCCCTTACCCGTCGCTTGATGTCTCTGTAGTAGTCCTGAGCCGCCGGCAGATCGTAAGCCACCGCGTAAATGGCTTCAGCCCGGCGAGCGGCCAGATCCCGGCCCTGCTCGGACGCGCCGGCCTGAAACAGCACAGGATGGCCCTGGGGCGGACGCGGCACATTGAGCGGTCCGTCCACCAGGAAGAACTCACCGTCATGGTTGATGGGCCGCACCCTGGCCGGATCCGCATAGTGGCCCTGCCGGTCGAAGGTCAGCGCATCCGCCTGCCAGGAATCCCACAACTTGAGTACCGCATCCACGAATTCGTCGGCGCGGCGATAACGCTCGGCGTGGGCCGGCATCGACTCATAGCCGTGATTACGCGCTTCCACATCGAACATCGACGTCACTACATTCCAGCCGACGCGGCCGCCGGAAATATGATCCAGCGAGGCCACCAGCCGGGCCGCATGAAAAGGGGTATAGAAGGTACTGGAAACGGTACTGATCAGGCCGATGCGGTCGGTAGCCCGGCTCATGGCCGCCATGGCGGTCAGTGGTTCCAGAAACCACCAGCTGCCGTCGGACACATTGCCCGCCGACTGGCCGTCGGCGAAGAACACCGCATCCAGCTTGCCCCGTTCGGCAGTTTGCGCCAGCCGTTCGTAGTAACGGATATCGCCCAGTTGCTCTACCGATGAATTAGGATGACGCCAGGCCCCCTTGTGATGCCCGCATCCAAACAGGAACAGGTTGAGGTGCATCATGCGTTGGTCTTGATGCTGTGCCGCCATCAGTTTTTCACCAGGCCACCGTCCACCACCAGGTTCTGCCCGGTGACCGAACGCGACCAGGGCGAGGCGAAGAACAGGGTGGCATCGGCAAATTCCGCCGGCGTGGTCACCCGCCGCAGCGGGGTGTTGGCGGCGATATAGTCGAACACGGCTTCTGGCGTGGCCGCCGAGGCATCCGTGGTGCGCAGCAGGCCGCCGGACACCATGTTGACGGTAATGCCGTCCGGGCCCAGATCCTGCGACAGGGTGCGGGTCAGCGACAGCAGCGCGGCCTTGGCGGCGGTGTAGTCGTGATAGGGTACCACCGGGTTCTGGAACAGGTTGGTGCCCACGTTGACGATGCGGCCAAAGCCCGCCTCGCGCATGCCGGGCAGTGCCGCCTGGGTGGTATTGAGCGCGCCTTTGACCACACCTTCCAGCTGCTGGTTGAGATCTTCCCAGCGCAGCTGATCCGCATGCGGTCGGGCATCGCCGTTGAAGGAAAAGGCCGGCAGGGCGTTATTGACCACTGTGGTGATCGGGCTGCCAAAATGCTCCCGGGCGTGGGCGAACATGGCCTGCACGGCGGCGGCGTCGGTGACGTCTGCCTGCAACGCCAGTGCCCGACCGGGGGCTTCTGCCGCCAACTTTTCGGCGGATTCGGCGCTGTTCAGGTAGTTGATTACCACATTGGCGCCTTCACGCAGAAAGGCCCGCACCAGGTGTTCACCCAGACCACGGCCGCCGCCGGTGACCAGCACCAGTTGTTCGTTCAGATTGATGGACGTTTGCATTGCTACCTCTTGTCAGAGGCGAAGGCATGGACTGGCAGAATATGCCGCTAGCCGGAAGGCTGACATCCCTTCGCCAGTATGAACTGGATCAGGTTCGACGGGTGTACTCTCAGCCCTGCCGGCCACTGGCCGCAAGACACCCCGTGTCACGCCCAGACCATAACACACCGCAGTGCAGGTTCAACAGGGAGGTAGGTTGGGATGAGCGAAGCGAATCCCAACAAGGCGCAGCATCACTCGGCCGTCAGATCCAAAAACGCTGGAATTCGCTGCGCTCATTCCAGCCTACACCCTTCACGCCTCACCCCTCCCCCCTCACATTTTCAGAAGTTTGGTGAAATCCTGCGGGAAGTGGATAATGAAACTCTGGATGTAATGGATAACCCGCCGAGCTGACTATGACCGCAACTATAACCTCAAACACGACCACACTGACCATCACCCGCCCCGACGACTGGCACCTGCACCTGCGCGATGGCGAACAACTCAAAGACACGGTTCGCGATGCCAGCCGTTATCTGGGCCGCGCCCTCATCATGCCCAACCTGCTGCCGCCGGCCACCACCACAGAGATGGCACTGGCCTATTACGA
>JBFGZI010000387.1:0-2248 GCA_041586855.1 Oceanisphaera sp.
AAACCACACCATGCCTGCAACATCGGCATCGTCTGCTCCGGCAGCTGAAGCGCCGGCTACAAAAACATAAATACCGCTAAAACCCCGAATTCGGCTGTTTGAGAAACTCCAGCTCTTCCGGCGAGGACTCGCGCCCGATAATGGCATTGCGGTGAGGGTAGCGCCCGAAGTGGGCGATAATATTGCGGTGCTTGTGCTCAAAGTCGAGGTTGTCGGCAAGCCCCAGGCGTTCAAACAGCGCCAGCGCCTGTTCGTGAATTTTCAGTGATTCGCTGTGCATAAAGGGCATATACAAAAACAGCCGCTGCTCGGCGGTTAAGGCCTGCTCTGCCCCCGCACTTATCGCCTCCTGCGCCAGTACCAGCGCCATGCCGTCGGCGGCAAAGGCCTCGGGCCGGTCACGATAAATATTGCGGGAAAACTGGTCGAGCACGATGATCTCCGCCAGCCGCCCCGTCGCCCGGGTACGCCACCCGAACAATTCCCCCAGACAGGCCCGCCGATGTAAATCACCAAAGCGCCGGCGGATCTCGTCATCCAGCGCCTTGCTCTTTTGCCACCACCGGGCCGGCGTCAGCTCTTCAAACCAGAACTCCAGTACCGATTGATACATGACGGCTCCTTCAGGTTGCATTGGTAGATCTCAACAGTAGCAGAGCATAAATGAGCATCTGCAAAAAACGTTTCCTGTAGGCCCGACTTCAGTCGGGAGATGTTGTTGATTGATGAAGGGTCGCCCCACTGAAGTGAGGCCTACAAAGTGCCGTGTTTTAAATCACGGCGCCGTGCCAATACAAAAAGCCCCGCATGTGCGGGGCTTGTTCAGTCTGAAAAGCGTGGTTATCAGAACACCAGATGGGCGATAAGCGCAATCACCGGCAGGGTGACCAGGGTGCGCAGCAGGAAGATGACGAACAGCTCCAGGATATTCACCGGGATCTTGCTGCCCAGCAGCAGGGCGCCCACTTCCGACATATAGATAAGCTGGGTCACCGACAGGGCGGCAATCACGAAGCGGGTCAGATCGCTCTCTATGGAGGTGGCGAGTATGGCCGGAATGAACATGTCGGCAAAACCGACCACTATGGTCTCGGAGGCAGCGGCTGCTTCCGGGATCTGCAGCAGCTCCAGCAGCGGCACAAAGGGCATGCCCAGCCAGCTGAACAGCGGCGTGGTTTCGGCAATCACCAAGGCCAGGGTACCGAAGGCCATGACCACCGGCAGTACCCCCAGCAGCATGTCCAGGGCATTGTGAATGCCGGTACGGGCCACCTGGCCCAGGCTTTCTACCTTGTCGGCGCGGGCCAGTGCCAGATGATAGCCGTGGCTCAGGCGTGAATAACCGGCCGGGGTCACTTCGTCATCGGCCGGGCGCGCTTCACCGTTGATGAAGGTGTCTTTCTTCCAGCACAGGGGCGGCAGGCGCGGCACGACGATGGCCGCGACGATACCGGCCAGACACACCGCCAGGTAGAAAGGAATGAACATGTGCTCCAGCTTCACCTGGGCCAGTACCACCAGGCTGAAGGTGATGGACACCGCCGAGAAGGTGGTGCCGATCACCGCCGCCTCGCGCTGGGTGTAATGATGGCCTTCGTACTGTTTGCTGGTCAGCAGAATGCCCACGCTGCCATCACCGAGCCAGGAGGCCATGCAGTCTACCGCCGAGCGGCCGGGCAGACGAAACAACGGGCGCATGATGCCGGTCAGCAGGGTGCCGACAAATTCCAGCAGGCCAAAGTCCAGCAGCAAGGGCAACAAGAGACCGGCAAAAATAAACACCGCAAACAGCACCGGCAGCAGGTCGTTCAGCACCAGGCCGCCGGTGTCGCCGCTATAAAGTATTTCCGGACCTGTCTGGGTGTAAACCATCACCACGAAGACCGCGCCCAGCAGCCGGCTAACCAACCACACCGGGCTCACATTGAACAGGGTATTCAAAAAGGAGCTGCGGGTAACAAACGCCGGTTTGAACAGGGTGGCGAACAGTGTCACCAGCGCCGACAGGCTGATAAGGCTGGTCACTATAATGGTGAGCGAACCCGCCAGCGCCGCCTGCAGGCTCTTGGCCAGCACCGCTATCATGATGGTTAGATCGCCGTTATAGCTGACCGGGGTCATGAACAGCAGTATGCCCAGCAGCGAGGGCAGCAAAAACATCAGCAGATTGCGTTTACCAACCGCAGCCTGCCCTTTCAAGGTCTTTTCCATGGTTACTCCTTCCTTATCGGGTCACAACGCCCAACTC
>JBFGZI010000388.1:0-2246 GCA_041586855.1 Oceanisphaera sp.
CAATCACCCTGCTGATTGACGTCAGCGGCTCGACCGACAGCTGGGTTGGGGCTAACCGACGGATTATTGATGTAGAGCGTGAAGCCCTGCTGCTGGTGTGCATCGCACTGGAGGGCATGGGCGAACCCTATGCAGTACAGGCCTTCTCCGGGGAAGGCCCGGACAGGGTGATTATTCGTGAGCTAAAAAACTTCGATGAGCCGTTCAGCAACAAGATTGCGCTGCGCATCAGCGCGTTGGAGCCCGAGCGCTATACCCGTGCCGGTGCCGCCATCCGGCATGCCAGCAACGCCCTGATGCAGCAACCGGCCACCCATCGGCTGCTGCTACTGTTGTCGGATGGCAAGCCCAACGACAAGGACGACTACGCCGGGCAATACGGCGTCGAGGACATGCGCCAGGCGGTAACGGAAGCGACGCTGCAGGGAATTTCCGCTTTCTGCCTGACGATTGACCGCCAGGCCCCAAGCTATCTGCCGCGTATCTTCGGTGCCCATCATTACGCGCTGTTGCCACGCCCCGAACTCCTGCCCACCGCGCTGCTGGATTGGTTGAAACGCCTGGTCATTCACTGATCACCGATAATGACTCCTTCAAATTCGGTTAACAGCCGCGATTAATCGTCATACATTCAGCGTTCGGGGTTATAAAAAACGCTCCCATTGATGGGAGCGCTTCAATTCAACCGCTATGGCCCTATTGGGCTCATGCCACGGATTTTTGCGCGTGACTACGCTGGCCGTCGTCGGCAGCAGCAACGCGCTCCAGCAGCACCTTGTCCAGTGCGAACCGTCCACCGCCCTGAATAGCGAGAG
Source organism: Oceanisphaera sp. (assembly GCA_041586855.1). Lineage (GTDB taxonomy): Bacteria > Pseudomonadota > Gammaproteobacteria > Enterobacterales > Aeromonadaceae > Oceanimonas. Next base: position 816 of record JBFGZI010000388.1, read on the forward strand.
ACAGCGTGACCGCAAACAGGGTCAGGGCATATTCGTAGCCGTTGTTGGACATAAACAGGCCATTATCGATATGCACGGCGAAGATGGCGATCAGCATGGTAAAGGCCGACACCAGTGCCGCCGGACGCGTCAGCAAACCCAGCACCAGTGCCAGGCCACCGAAGAACTCGGCACCTCCGGCCAGCAGGGCCATCAGGTAGCCCGGCGCCAGGCCAATGCTGGCCATCCACTGCCCGGTGCCTTCCAGACCATAGCCACCAAGCCAGCCAAAGAGTTTCTGAGCGCCGTGAGCTGCCAGGATCAGCCCGACCGGTACTCGCAGCAGCAGCGCGGCATAACCGCCGTTGGAGTGGAGTACGGTCTGTGCCAGTTTGGAGTTCATCATAATCGTTACCTCGAGTATTCGTCTGTTGATGTTCCTGAAGCTCCGCTCCAGATGATGTGCTCACTATACTATCGCCACATTGAAAGACTAAGATGAATATCATTGCTTTATTATAAACAATTAATTGATAATGTTTGAAAGTCACTGTTACCGGATAAGCCAATGGATCGTATCGATGCCATGCGCGCCTTCGTCACTGTGGTGAACGAAGGCAACTTTACCCGTGCCGCCAACCGGCTGAAGCTGTCTCCGCAGCTGGTCAGCAAGTACGTTTCCCAGCTTGAGCAACACCTGGGGGTGCGTCTGCTCAACCGCACCACCCGCAAGATCCACCTGACCGAGGCGGGAGCCAGCTATCACCAGCGAGCTCAACAGGTGCTGAACGACATCGATGACATGGAGAGCCACATCGGTGATCTGCAAACCCAGGCTCAGGGGCTGCTGCGTATCAGTGCTCCTGTGTCCTTCGCCATCCGCCACATGGCGCCCTTGCTGAACGCATTTCAGAAAGCCAATCCGGCCGTAGGCATCGATCTGCAACTGAACGACCGCAAGGTCGACGTCATCGAGGAAGGGTTCGATATAGCGCTGCGGATCGGCCACCTGAAAAGCTCCTCACTGATCGCCAAGCGGATCGCACCCATACGGCTGGTGATGTGCGCCTCACCGGCCTACCTGAAGCAACACGGCACCCCACAAGGCCCTGAAGATCTCAAGGACCATCGCTACCTGCATTACAGCTACATGGAACCAGACCCCAGCCACTCTCTGTATCGCTGGCTGCACCGTCATCGTCAAGGCGGCAATAACAACCTGAACAGCAACAACGGCGATGTGTTGGTCGAAGCCGCCATCGCCGGTACGGGTATCGCCCTGCAGCCTACCTTTATTTCAGGCTCTGCCATCAAGGCTGGAAAGCTACAGGTGATTCTGCCGGAGTATGAACCTGAACCCTTGGGCCTCTATGTGGTCTATGCGCACCGGCAGCTACTGGCGAGCAAGGTACGAAGCTTTATCGACTTTGTTGATGGCTTTTATGGCGACCC
>JBFGZI010000389.1:0-2242 GCA_041586855.1 Oceanisphaera sp.
CGATCAGTTTTTGATTACCGATCTCTTCCTCGGTTACGCGCACCTTTACTCGGCACAGGGCCTCTGGCTGGATGGCTACCCGCTAACCGGATTCGGCATCTCCAAACCCACTGCGGCAGCCATAGACCCCCAAACCTGCGCTCATGTGTTTGGCAGCCACCCCGACGATCGATACTGGCTGCTTACCCGCATGAACCAGGACGACACCCGGCAAATCATCCTGCCCGCCACCGGCGACACCTTCATCAACGAAGGCAGCAATGCCACCAATATGGGCAGTGAACCCAGCCTTCAGGTTGCAACGGATAACCAAAGCAATCGGCGGGCAGCCCTGCTGAATTTCGACCTCGGCACCCTGCCGGCCGGCTCCCAGCTCCACAGCGCCCGGCTGCGCCTGCACGCCCACCGCCGCGTTGGCAACAAAGACTGGAGCCTGCAGGTACACCGCATCATGGAAAGCTGGGCCGAACAGGGCGCCAGCTGGCTCAGCCGCGACGGCAGCCACAACTGGAGCGGGGGACCAGGCGGCAGCTACGCCCCGACAGACATACCGCCTCAGCCCGTTGCCGATATCGGCTGGTATGAATTCGATATAGCACCGCTGGCGCAGGAGTGGCTGGACGGCGTTTCACCCAATGACGGCATCCAGATCATCACTAATACTACTGCGCCAAAAGGCAATGGCCTTGAATTCAGTTCCCGGGAGGGCTCTTATGCACCACAGCTGGTTATTGTCTATGGCGAATGACACACTGCCCTGGCGCCCGTCCGGCACTTGCCCCGGACCTTGCTCGGCCTCTTCGGCCCCTGCTGGTGTCGTGCTCCTGTTTGACGAGAGGTATGTCCATGGCATTTAACATGCCGGTTGCAAGCTGGTTCAGGCGACCCCGCACCCACTCCATCGGGCTTGAACTGTCGCTGAACCGCCTCAACCTGGCCCAGTTCAAGTCGCAGCCCCCTGGCGCATCGCCGATCCTGCAGGCGGCCTGCTCGCTCCCCTACCCGACCGACCGGGATACCCTGCTGGCCTCTCCGCAGAGCCTGAAAGCCATGCTGGCCGGCGCGTTCAAACAGCATCCCTTTCGCGGCCGGCGCGTCACCACACTGCTGCCCGCAGACAAGGTCAGAACCCTGTCGCTGAGTTATCCGTTCAAGCCCGGTCAGGATGAAACCGACATCATACTGACCACCCTGGCCCAGCGGCTGAACGAACGACTCGAGGATCTGATCGTCGATTACATACCGATCCGCACCACAGATGACAGGCCCGAACGACTGGTGCTGATCGCCATGGCCCGCCGCAGCGAGGTGATCGACTACCTGGAGCTGCTGCGCCGGGCCGGGCTTGAGGTGGACTCGGTTGAAATCGGTCAGACCGCCATCAGCCGCCTTATCCTCTGGCTCAATGGCCATGTTCCGGACCGTAACAGCCTGGTGATCAATTTTGGCAACGACAACAGCTACCTGACCATGATTGCGGGCCGGCGTCTGGTAATTGACCACAGCATCGATTTCGGCGAGGCCACCCTGCTCGAGCGGTTGGCCTCGGAGCTGGATATCTCCAGCCTGCAGGCCCGGGCCCTGATGCATTCGGCCGATTCCGATGGGCAGTCGGAACACTGGACGTCAACCCAACCCTGCAACGACAAGGCGCGAACACTGGCCCTGGACATACTGCTGCCCGACCTGATACAGCTCAAGGACGAGATCCGCCGAACCCTGATCTATGCCGCCTCGGAGCTGCATGGCCAGCCGGTGCACAACCTTTATTTGTTCGGCAGCCTGGCCCGCTGGAGTGGCCTGCGCGAGCATCTGCAGGGGCTGATAGAGATTCCGACCCAATATCCAGACCCGCTGAACATATTTCAGGGCGAGCGATGGCACACACCGGGCGGGCAGCAGGATCTCTGCATTGCCACCGGCCTGGCACTGAAGGAGCTGACGCCTCATGCATGAGCTGGAGCTGATCCCGCCGGACTACCGCGCCGGCCGACAGATAATACGCCGCTGCTTTTTTGGCGCCGTCATACTGGCGCTGGTCACCCTGCTGCTGCTGCTTGCCGTCTTGCTGTTGTCACGTCATAACGACCGGCAGGAAAACCAAATCTTCGCCATGCAGCAACAGCAGAACGACTTTCGTTACCAGCAAAACCAGCTAAAGGAACTGACCCGGACCCGGATCTCGCTGCAGCGAGAATTGCGCTTTCTCGAAGGCCTGCGCAGCGGTGTGGCGGTGTCCGAG
>JBFGZI010000390.1:0-2242 GCA_041586855.1 Oceanisphaera sp.
AAGCCAAGACCATTATTGCCGTGCAAGCCGAACGAGTCATGAATGGAAAAGGTCATGATTTTGTTCGCTTTTATATGAGTAGTCGGGTGCTGGATGCAGCAACGGCACTCAAGGCAACCCGCTCTCACTGGTCCGTAGAGAGTGTGCCGCAGGCACACAAGTTAGCAGCATAAGGATAAGCCGCTAACTGTGTATAAGCTCAGGAAGAGATGGTGGTAGGCCCACCGGAGTCTGCTGTCGGAAGCCGGCTTCAAACCACCTCAAGCTGCTGCGGTAAAGAGCCGTGGTGGTGAGCGTTGAGGTAAAGCGCGAACGTTAAGTTCGGCAGGTATGATACAGAGAGACGAGTTAACCCGAACCCATGTGGACGCGTCGTAATCCAGAGACTGACATCAAAACCAGGGGCGTTTCTATCTCTTGGGACAAGCTTGCGGGTGAATTCCGAATGCTGCGCAGGCGGTGTCCGGCGTATAGTGGGCGTGAATCTGTATCGGGCTCTTCTTGGGAACTGCGGGAACCAGTCGTCATGATGCTTAAGGGAGAAATGCAAATCACTGAATTGATAAGCATGAGAGTACCGATGCATGGCACTGGGGCGGAGCCGCTCGTAGTAGTGAGGAAGCATTTGTAATGAGTGTGGAGCGAAGGGGCGGCGTCAGGCTGTCTTCGGATGTCACTCAACTGAGCCAAGCTCAGGAGGAAGTAGCAACGAAGACCAAACCTTTTACTATCAGCAAATGGCAGGTTGCCAGGGCGTATGACCTGGTAAAGGCCAATGCAGGTGCGGCAGGGATAGATAATCAATCGCTGGCCGACTTTGACAACAACAGGAAAGACAATCTTTACAAGCTGTGGAACCGACTGTCTTCAGGCAGTTATTTTCCGCCGCCGGTCAAGGCGGTGGCAATACCGAAGAAAACCGGTGGGGAACGCATTCTCGGGATCCCAACTGTCAGTGACCGTGTTGCGCAGATGGTGGTCAAACTGGCGTTCGAGCCACAAGTCGAACCGCATTTCCTGGGGGACTCTTATGGTTATCGTCCAGGAAAGTCGGCGCTGGATGCTATCGGTGTTACTCGGCAGCGGTGTTGGCACTACGATTGGGTACTGGAGTTCGATATCAAAGGGTTGTTTGATCACATCCCGCACGAACTTCTGCTCAAGGCTGTTGATAAGCACCAGCCCGTTTCCTGGGTCAGGCTGTATATCCAGCGCTGGTTGACGGCCCCAATGGTGATGCCGGATGGGGTGGTTAAAGAAAGAAATAAGGGAACGCCACAAGGCGGTGTCATTAGTCCACTGCTGGCTAACCTGTTTCTGCACTATGTGTTCGACAAGTGGCTGGAGAAGCATTTCCCTCGAGTGCCGTGGTGCCGATATGCCGACGATGGGCTGGTGCATTGCCGTAGCGAAGCCGAGGCCCGTCATATGTTGGCGGTACTGCGTGAGCGCTTCGAAGCTTGCGGGCTGGAGTTGCATCCCGAGAAAACCAAGATTGTTTACTGTAAAGACGGCAGCCGAAAGGGCAACCATGAACACACTTGCTTCGACTTTCTGGGCTACACGTTCAGACGTCGACTGGTGAAGAACAGCAAGCGAAATAGCCTGTTTGTCAGCTTCACACCCGCAGTGAGCAAGGTTGCGCAAAAGGCAATGCGAAGGAAGATCAGAGAGTTGAGGGTACGCAGTCGAACGGACCTGAATATAGCCCAGATTGCGGGCTGGCTTAATCCGATAATCAACGGTTGGCTCGGCTATTATGGTCGATATTACAGGTCGGCGCTGTATGCTGTGTTTCGACACATCAACAAAACCCTGGTGAGGTGGGCGCGGCGAAAATACAAAGCGTTGCGCCGCCACAAGGTTCGTGCCAGCCGGTTTCTGGAAGGAATCGTGCAGCAGAATCCGCGTCTGTTTGCCCACTGGCGGGCAGGAATGGTAGGAGCGTTTGCCTGATGGGAGCGGTATGAATTGAGAGGTTCACGTACCGTTCTGCGAGAGGCGGTGGGGGAGGTTCCCACGGTCTACTCACCATCTGCTGCACTGGACGCTGGACATTGCATTCGGTGAAGATCAACTTCAGGCAAGAGCTGGCCATGCAGGTGAAAACCTGGCCGTAATCAGGCAATGGATCCTGAACATGTTGAAACGCAACACGTCGCGCCGACTGAGCATGGCAAACAAAAGAAAGCTGTGCTGTCTGAATGACGATTATTTATTCGAATCCATGGGGCTGTTCAAA
>JBFGZI010000391.1:0-2241 GCA_041586855.1 Oceanisphaera sp.
CCCCATGGGCATGGCGGATATCGCCGAGGTGTTGTGGCGCGATTACCTCAAGCACAACCCCAGCAACCCCAACTGGGCCGACCGTGACCGCTTTATTCTGTCCAACGGCCATGGCTCCATGCTGCTGTACTCCTTGCTGCACCTGACCGGCTACGAGCTGTCCATCGACGATCTCAAGCAGTTCCGCCAGCTGCACTCCAAGACCCCGGGTCACCCGGAGTACGGTTATGCGCCGGGTATCGAAACCACCACCGGTCCCCTGGGTCAGGGCATCACCAATGCCGTGGGCATGGCCATCGCCGAAAAATCCCTGGCCGCCCAGTTCAATCGCCCCGGTCATGACGTAGTAGATCACCACACCTACACCTTTCTGGGTGACGGCTGCCTGATGGAAGGCATCTCCCACGAAGCCTGCTCCCTGGCCGGCACTCTGGGCCTGGGCAAGCTGATCGCCTTCTGGGATGACAACGGCATCTCCATCGACGGTGAAGTAGACGGCTGGTTCAGCGACGATACCCCCAAGCGCTTTGAAGCCTATGGCTGGCAGGTGATCGCCGACGTAGACGGCCACGACAGCGCGGCCCTGACTGCCGCCATCGATGCCGCCCGCGCCGACACCGCCCGTCCGACCCTGATCTGCTGCAAAACCGTGATCGGTTTCGGCTCGCCCAACAAGGGCGGCACCCACGACTGTCACGGTGCCCCCCTGGGCGAGGCGGAAATTGCCGCTACCCGCGAACAGCTGGGCTGGAGCCATGCGCCGTTTGAAATTCCCGCCGACATTTATGCCGACTGGGATGCCAAGGCCAAGGGCGCTGCCGCCGAAGCCGCCTGGAACGAGCAGTTTGCCGCCTACGCCGCCGCCCATCCGGAACTGGCTGCCGAGCTGAAGCGTCGTGTTAACGGTGAGCTGCCGGCCGACTGGGCTGCCCAAAGCGCCGACTTCATCAAGACCCTGCAGGCCAACCCGGCCAAGATTGCCACCCGCAAGGCGTCACAGAATGCGCTGGACGCCTTCGGTGCCGTGCTGCCCGAACTGCTCGGCGGCAGTGCCGATCTGGCACCCAGCAACCTGACCATGCACAAGGGCTCTCAGCCCATCAGTGCCGAAGACGCCAGCGGCAACTACCTGCACTACGGTGTGCGCGAGTTCGGCATGAGCGCCATCATGAACGGCGTTGCCCTGCACGGTGGTTTTGTGCCTTACGGCGGCACCTTCCTGATGTTCGTGGAATATGCCCGTAATGCCCTGCGCATGGCGGCGCTGATGAAGCAGCGTTCCATCTTCGTTTACACCCACGACTCCATCGGTCTGGGTGAAGACGGTCCGACGCACCAGCCGGTAGAGCAGATTGCCTCGCTGCGTCTGACCCCGAACATGAGCACCTGGCGCCCCTGTGATCAGGTGGAGTCTGCCGTGGCCTGGAAACACGCCATCGAGCGTAAAGACGGCCCCACCTCGCTGATCTTCTCCCGTCAGGGCCTGGGTCAGATGGAGCGCACCGAGGCCCAGCTGGCCGACGTGGCCAAGGGCGGCTATGTGCTGAAAGACTGCGCCGGCACGCCCGAGCTCATCATCATCGCCACCGGCTCCGAAATCGAGCTGGCGGTAGCCGCCCATGAGCAGCTGAGCGCCGATGGCAAGCAGGTACGGGTGGTGTCTCTGCCCTGTACCGATGTGTTCGATGCCCAGTCTGCCGAATATAAGGAAAGCGTGCTGCCTGCCGCCGTGACCAAGCGTCTGGCAGTAGAAGCCGGCATTGCCGACTACTGGTACAAGTATGTGGGCTTCGGTGGCGACATCATCGGCATGACCACCTTCGGTGAGTCGGCCCCGGCCGGTGACCTGTTCAAGCTGTTCGGCTTTACCGTCGACAACGTGGTAGAAAAGGCGAACGGCCTGTTAGGCAAGTAAACTGGCCTAAGCATTAACCTTTTTATGAAAAAACCGGCTGCGGCCGGTTTTTTTGTGCCTGAGGGGAGGGGAACGGTACTGTCTTTTGTAGAGGACGCTTCAGCCGGCCGGTTCTGCGCAGCAGAACGTAAGCTCTGTTATACCCATCCGATTAAATAAATGGTCTCTTTCATCTCGGCGTAAACGTCGGACAAAGGGCCCGCTCCGCCGACACGCTATAAATACATCCGTGTACGCTCTATGTTTCATCCCTGAAACAGAAGGTCGGCAGAGCAGATCCCTTTATCCTCCCTGATGCTCCGGAATGGCCTGTTGGCAGAGATCGC
>JBFGZI010000392.1:0-2226 GCA_041586855.1 Oceanisphaera sp.
GCCACACCGGGACCCAGGCGGCGGCCACCCAGAATATAATCGCTCAGCGAACTGGTGGCTTTATAGGCCACCAGACCGATAAGCATGGTCAGCAGCAGATAGCCGACAAAGGTAATCAGAATAGGGAGTTCTATGGTCATAGCGGGATTCCTGTTGTTTCAAACAGCGTTTTCGCTTCCATGTGAGCGACAGACACGAAGGTTACAGTATAAAGCTAAATAGCTCCCGATACCTGTAACATTATGATGATTAAGCATAAAAAACAGACAATCAAAAAAGGGGTCGAAGTCAATTTTGCTGCATGCAGTAAAATTGACTCCGACCCCTTTTTATTTCTGGTTAAATCGCTCTTTCCAGCGAGGCCTTGATCTTGCCGGCTATCTTGCCGACATCTTCTTCCAGCTCGCTGACCACCACCAGGCGATTGAGGGTCATGGGGATGACTTCACCGTGATAATGAGAATCCGAAAAGCTGTTGACCAGCTGCAAGGCCCTATCGGCCGGCACAATAAAGACATGTACCCTGTCGTGCTCACCCTGAATCACCAGATGCGCCGCCGGCCCCCCGGCAAACAGGCAATGGTTGGCAAAATACACCTTGCCCACATCGGCCATGTCTTGGATCCGGGCACCATAAGGCGCCAATTTGGCATTGATGGTGGTGAGGCTGACTTCTTCATCCACATCTTGGGTGAAAGGCATTTCCAGGCGCACATGTTGCATCGCCACCTGGCCAACCGCCGGCGGCAGCGATTCGGCTCCGGCGGAAAAGGGCATGAAACGGGTAGAGAAACCCAGCACAAAGGTTACGGAAGCGGCCATCGCCAAGTGGCGCCAACCGAAGCCTTCTGGCCTGTCCGGCTGGCACAGCAGACGCGATAGCATCAGCTTGTCGGGCAGGGTATCGGGCACAGGCTCGTGCAGCGCGCGCGTCAGCTTGTGGTTGAAATCTTTGATTTCATCCATAAACTTCCGGTTGCCGGCGTTAGTGGTTGAGGCACTAATAAAGTCAGGACTCTTGTCGTTGGGATTGGCATAAGCCCGACGTCTGAACTCCAGGTCATCCATTGCTTTGGCCTCGCGAGGATTTGTCTTGGTCCATGGCCTCTTTCAACTTGTTGCGGGCACGAAAGAGGCGGGTCATTACGGTATTCTTGTTCAAGTCCAGTATCTCGGCTATTTCTTCACCACTGAAACCACCCAGTACCTGCAGTAACAGCGGCTCTCTATATTCTTCGGCCAGCTCGGCAATATGCCGGCGTAGCCACTCGGTTTCCATATTCTGCTCCGGCCCCGGGCTTTGCTTGTCGGGCACCGGCACGCTGTCCATATCGACCAGGTCGAACTGCTTGCGCTCGAAACGGCGGGCATTTTCTCGCCGTAATATGGTGATCAGCCACGCCTTGGCGGCTTTTTCGTCTTTAAGGCTGTCCAGCGCCTTCCAGGCACGCAAGAACGTCTCTTGCACCAGATCTTCGGCTACCTGCCGGTCGTGGCAAAGCCAGAACGCATAACGAAACAAGTCGCCATGCAAGGCATACACCAGCGCTTCATAGCGCTTTTGTTTTGCCACCATGCTCTTAGAGACCGCATCCGGCCTGCTCTTCTTTCGCCTGAATAAAGAAATCATCGTTCACCGTTAACATAGGGTGGCTCACTTCAGTCTACTCACACATGAAAGCCGGTGCGAGTCGAGTATTGGCGATGATAGTCGGGAATTACCCGGCCATCTTTCCATTGAGGGTTTAAACTGCTGTTTGAACCGGTCAAGGCATGGGTAAGATAGCATTGAGATCAGACCTCGTGCCCATTCACGTTTTGCCACTGATGCCTGCAACAAGGAGCGTACATGTCGTCGACGAATCCTCTGACCACTCGCCATGGCGACCGCATCGCCATCGTTTCCGGGCTGAGAACACCGTTCGCCCGTCAGGCCACCGCCTTGCGCGGCATACCGGCGCTGGAGCTGGGCACCATGGTGGTGAACGAACTGCTGGCGCGCACGCCCATGGCGGCGACCGAAGTGCAGCAATTGGTGTTCGGCCAGGTGATACAGATGCCCAGGGCCCCCAACATTGCCCGGGAAATCGTGCTGGGTACCGAGCTGCCGGTCGGCACCGACGCCTACAGCGTGACTCGCGCCTGCGCCACCAGCTTTCAGGCGGTATCCAGCCTGGCCGAGTCGATGCTGGCGGGGCAGGTGCAGGTGGGCATCACCGGTGGCGC
>JBFGZI010000393.1:0-2212 GCA_041586855.1 Oceanisphaera sp.
ATGGCAACGCAGCCGGGATTATGGCTTGAGCCAGCACAGCCGGTTTGATCCCCTTTGTCTGCCCCGGCAGGACTTTCGACAAAGAAAGCAGCAGCATGCACTCTTGTTGCGTTACCTCAACAGCAGCCTGCCGCTGTTCGATCAGCTGCAGCAGGGCCGCCGTTGCCGACTGCTGTTTGCCGATACCGAAGGCACCATACTGTTTAGCGCCGGAGATCCTTATTTCGGCAGCAAGGCACAGAAAATGGCACTGGCCAGCGGCGCCAGCTGGCACGAGCAAAGCATGGGCACCAATGCCATCGGCACCGCCCTCAGCGAACAGAAAGAAATCAGCATACTGGGGCAACAGCATTTTCTGGCCGCCAATCATGGCATCAGTTGCAGTGCCAGCCCGGTACTGTCACCCCATGGCGAGCTACTGGGGGTGATTGATATTTCCAGTGATCAGGGAGAACATTGCCAGGACATGCTGCTGACGGCCCGACTGATGGCCCAGGCGGTAGAAAATGCGTTGGTGATGAACCAGAAGGATACCCACTGGATCCTGAACCTGGCCCCCGACGCCGGCAGCCTGCAACAACCCTGGTCCGGCATTATTGCCCTGCGTGAAGATGGTGAGCTGCTGGGCGCCAATCGCAGTGCGCGCAGCTGGCTGCATGAGCTGGATATTCCCACCATGTTAAGCGAACTGAAGCAGGGGGAGCTGACGCCACTGGGTCAGGGTATGGCGCTGCTCAGCCGCCAATCCCGGCGTCAGCAGGTCGCGGCCACCAAGCCCGCCCACCAAGCGGTGACTCCCATCCCCCATGAAGTGACCGCACTCAAGCTGATGGCCCGCCAGATACCGCTTCTGGTACAGGGAGAAACCGGCACCGGCAAAGACCATCTGGTGCGCCGTCTGCACCAGAGCTGCAGTCGGGCCGACGGCCCTCTGGTGGCGGTCAACTGCGGTGCCCTGCCCACCGAACTGCTGGAAGCCGAACTGTTCGGTTATGTCACCGGTGCCTTTACCGGCGGCAACAAACAGGGTCGTCCCGGTTATATTCGTGCCGCCCATGGCGGTATCCTGTTTCTGGATGAAATCGGCGAGCTGCCGCTGGCGGCTCAAACGCGCTTGCTCAGGGTATTGCAGGAAAAAACCGTGACGCCGCTCGGCAGCCATGTGCCGGAGGCGGTGGACTTTCAGCTGATTGCCGCCAGCCACAGAGACCTGGCCGCCATGGTCGAACAAGGTGAGTTTCGCCAGGATCTGTATTTTCGAATAAAGGGATTTACGCTGACCTTGCCGCCACTGCGGGAATACAGCTCTGACGATTTCAACCGACTAATCAAGACCTTGCTGAGCGAGCTACAGCAAAACAACACGGCTCCGAGTGAGCCTACCTTGGAAGAAACAGTACTGCAGACACTGAGGGCATACGACTGGCCGGGTAATATCCGCCAGATGAAGCAACTGCTGGAGGTGGCTGTGGTGCTGGCCGAGGGGGACAAGATAGGTCTGGAGCATCTGCCCGAATTGCCAAGCTTCGACAACCCGGCCCCCGGCAACACAAGGGATTTAAAATCCCTTGGCGATCAGTTGATAGAGCGGACGCTAAAGGAATACAACGGCAACGTCAGCGCCGCCGCACGGCAGTTAAACCTGAGCCGGACCACCATCTACGCCCGACTCAAGGCACTCAAAGACACTTGATGCCTTTGCCGCCGGGCAAGCGGCGACAAGCTGGTAACTCAGATATCGCCTTTGGGGTATTTGGCAAACTCGCGGGAAATATTCCCATACAGCTCTACCGCCCACAGTGGCAGGTTGGAGGCAAAGCCGTCCAATGGCTGAGTGCGCGGATCGTGCGGGGCTATCACCACCGAAGCCCGCTCGGTACCAACGGTGTTCACCAGTACAAAAAGCTCTTCCACCGCAATATCTCCGACGGCCAGACAGCCGGTAGACTGAGCCTTGCCGTGGATGTAGATGTCGCCCCCCGGGTTGGTACGCCCTTCTTTGGCGGCCCGCATCAGATCATAGGAATTAGGGTAATCCAGCCGCATCGACAGGTGAAACTGGCTGTTGGGGTTAAGGTGGGTAATGCGGTAAATGCCTTCAGGAACCTGCTTGTCCCCTTCCCGCAGCTTGGGTCCCGGGCCACCGCTGGCCTTGCGAATAGGGTAGCTGCGGATGAAGGTAAAGTCCCCGTCGTTGCGGGCCCACAGCTCC
>JBFGZI010000394.1:0-2205 GCA_041586855.1 Oceanisphaera sp.
AGAAAGGCGCCGGGAATGGTCAGCCCCACCATGATGGCCGAACGTGCGCCCATGGTGGCGAGGATCAGGATCAAGACCAGCACCACGGCAGTCAGCACGTTGTTGAGCAGATCGGAAAGCATGTCTTCAATCTGGACCGACTGATCCATGATGTAGTTGATTTCCACCCCCGGCGGCAACAAGGGGCCTGCCTCTGCCAGCAGGGCCTTGACCCGGGCTATGGTGTTGATGATATTGGCGCCGGCGCGCTTGCTGACCTCCAGCACCAGTCCCGGCTCGCCGTTGATGCGGGCAAAACCGGTCGGATCCTTGAAGGTTCGGCGCAGGGTGGCCACATCATCGAAGGTCACCACCTGATCGCCGCTCACCTTGACGGGCAGACCCAGTATGTCGTCCAGATCTTCGATAACCCCCGGCACCTTGATCGCCAGCCGGCCGGCGCCGGTATCCAGGCTGCCGGCGGCCACCAGCCTGTTATTGCGCGACACCAGGTTGAACAGTTGGGCATAGTCGATGCCGTAGCTGCCCAGCACCTGGGGGTCGACCAGAATTTCCAGCAGATCTTCCCGATCACCGCCGATGTCCACCTCCAACACCTCGGGAATGCCTTCAATTTCCTCTTTCAGTCGTCGGGCCGTCATCACCAGCTCCGCTTCCGTCAGGGGGCCCGACAGGGCCACCGACAGCACCGGAAACAGCGCCACGTTGATTTCGTTCACTATCGGCTCGTCGGCTTCCTGTGGCAGCTTGCTGCGCGCCGAGTCGACCTTTTCCCGAACATCCTGCAGCGCCTGTTTGGGGTTGAAGCCGGCGTCGAACTCCAGCATCACAGACGCATGGCCCTCGCTGGCGTTGGAGGTCATTTTCTTTACGCCCACCAGGGTGCGCAGCTCCTGTTCCATGGGCCGCACCAGCAGCCGCTCGGCATCTTCCGGGCTGATCCCTTCCAGCCTCATGGACACATACATCATGGGGATGGTCACATCCGGATTGGCTTCCTTGGGAATGGCCAGATAGGCGCCCACACCGCCGAGCAGCAGAAACAGAAAGGCCATCAGGGTGGCGCGGCTGCGATGTATCGCCGCGGCAATCAACGCCCTCATGGCTCCGACTCCGCGTCACGTACCCTGACGATGTTGCCCTCGGTGACAAAGCCCGCCCCCCGGGTGATGATGCGCACCGGCTGCGGCAGACCACCGACCCAGGCCTCGTCGGGAGTGATACTGAGCAGGGTGACCGGCACCCGTTGCATTCGGTCCTGCTCATCCACGATATGAACCCCCGGCCGGCCGTTGCCGTCCAGCGCCAGCAGCGCCGGCGACAACCGATAGGCGGGCCGCGCCGGCAGGGCGATACTCAGCCCGGCACTGGCCCCCGCCACCCGCCAGCCCCGGGGGTTGTCCAACCGGGCTTCCAGCGCGAAGCTGCGGGTCGCCGCATCGGCAGACTGGGCGACAAACACCAGCTCTCCTTTCAGTTCACGGCCATCCAACAGCACCGCCGTCACCGGCAATCCGGGAACGAGACCGGCCACCTGCTGCTGGGGCACGGCGGCGGTGAGCTTGAGGGCAGACACATCCACCAGGGTCAGCAAGGCGTCGCCGGTCTGCACAAATTGCCCCAACTCCACCGGCAGCGCATCGACGCTGCCGGCAAAGGGCGCACCGATGCGGGTATGGCTCAGTGCCAGCCGGGCCTCGGCCAGCCCGGCTTCTGCCATGGCTGCGGCCGACTTCAATGCCAGATAATTGGTTTCGGAGATCATTTGACTGCGACGCAGCCGGGTGGCGGCGGTCACTTCGGCCTGGCGCAACCTGTATTCAGCCTCGGCCCGCGCCAGCTTGACCGTACGACCGTCGTCGCTCAGGGTGAGCAGCGAGTCGCCCTCGGAGACCCTTTTCCCGAGCCTCGGCAGCTTGATGAGGGTTCCGCTGGCCTGGGTCCGCAACACCAGGGACCTGTGGGGCAACAGTTGCCCCTGCAGTACCACTCCAGGCTGGTAGGGCTCGGCATCGAAGGTCATTACTTCGACATAAAATTCCCCGGCGACCGACACCGGCTCTGCTGCGCGTTCTTCCACCTGCGCCTGATAGAGCTCGCCCCGCCACAGCCAGAACAGCGCCACCACAACCACCAGTAATATCCAGCCCAGCCCCTTGTGCCGCGCCAGCCATTGCGTGAACGCCTCCGCTGCCATCGGTGGTA
>JBFGZI010000395.1:0-2201 GCA_041586855.1 Oceanisphaera sp.
GCGATAACGCAGTAGCAAGACCCCACAAACGCTGCCCTGCGGGTTCGGCTAAACGCGTTTTTCTCTTTGTTGAGAGGGCTTTGCTTAGAATGACTAGGCTACATCCCTCTCGCCGCGATAAAAACGCGTTTAACTCGAACACAATTTCACCGCGAAAGGTCAACAGACCCTAAGTATCTGATCATATTGGGGCCTCAGACCAGAGGTAACAGAGCCGCCACCCTCGACACGCTACGAGTACATCCATGTAAGCTCGGAAATGCCATCCCTGGCATTTCACGGTCGAGGGAGGCCATCTCTGTTGCCTCTTTCTGAACACCGAGTTGCCCGAAGAGGGCGCCAACAGGCGACTCTGCAGCATCAAGGAGGACAAAGGGATCTGCTTCACCGACCAGCACATGACAGGGATGTCATGTGCTGAGCGCCACAGGGAGGTGCTTGAGCGGGTCGGAGAAGCGGGCCCTTTGTCCGGGATTGAGATAACAGTCAGAAAGATCGATTGTTTAATCTGATGGGCATAAAAATAAAGGCGCCCCAGGGCGCCTTTGTCGATCTTCATGCTGCCTCAGTTCATCCAGCGGCCCTGGTTGCGCCTGCGGCGCAGGGGCACCATGGGCAGCAGTATCCCGAACAGAACACCGGCACCGGCCACCAAACCACCGTTCAGCAGCCAGTCCAGACGCATCTTGTGTTCCTTGTCATCCATCAGGCTGCTCAGACGCTGGTTTTCACTTTCCAGCTTTGCATGCTGCTGGCGCAGCTCGTTGAGCTGCTCATGCACCTGGCTTAGTTCCTGCTCCTGCTGCTGCAGTCGAATGGTTTTATCCTGCATATCCAGCTCATGGCGTTCGTCGACGGAGGCGAGTCGCTGTTTGGTGATTATCAGTTCCTCTTCCAGCAGCGGCAGCCGGGAGCGAAAGCTTTCCTCTGTCTGTACAAAGTCGCCATTTACCCAACCGGTACGGCCCTCGGCGTCACGGATCTGCACGTAACTGGTTTCGGCGTCGGTGTTCAGTTGCTCGACCGGCTCGCCTGCATTGACGGTGCCGATAATACGGAACTGGTTGCTGGGGCCGCTGTGCAGATAGGTGTACACATTATCGGCAATGTAGCGATTGGCAGCCTCGGCTACGCCGAGCCACGGCAGGTAGCACAGCAGTGCCACAAGAAGTTTTGATTTCACCTGGGGTTCCTTCATGCTCAACAATTCATTCTTAACAGTGAGGTCATGGTAGTGGGTGCAGAGGAGGAGAACAAGAACAAGGGGGGCGTTTTGCCCCCCTTGACGTCAGTGTTTAATTGAAGAACCACTGAATAATATAGAAGAACACAATCGCCAGTATGGCACCGGCGGGCAGGGTGACTATCCAGGACACGGCGATATTACGCAGTACGTTAAGATTGAGGGCGGCAATACCGCGCGCCAGGCCTACCCCTACCACGGCCCCTACCAGGGTCTGGGTGGTGGAAATTGGCAGGCCGGTGCCGGAGGCGATCACCACTGTCGCAGCGGTGGCCAGCTGGGCGGCAAAACCACGGCTGGGCGTCAGATGGGTAATGCCGGTGCCGACCGTGGCCATCACCTTGTGACCGAGCGAAGCCAGGCCGATGACGATACCGATACCGCCCAGTGGCAGTATCCACCAGGCGATGGTCGCCTTACCGGCGATCTGACCGGCGCTTTCCACCGTGCTGACCACGGCCGCCAGCGGACCTATGGCATTGGCCACGTCGTTGGAGCCGTGGGCAAAGGCCATGGCACAGGCGGTGATAACCATCAGGATGCCGAACACCTTCTCCACATTGGAGTAATGCATGTCCTTGTCATCGCTAGGGTTGTACTGCTGACGCTTGATATAGACAGCGCTCAGTGCGGCCAGCATCAGGGAAACCAGTACCGACAGGCCCCAGCCCTGTACATCGGTCATCTCCAGACCCACATGCTTGAGTCCCTTCTTCATGGTCACCAGGGCGACCACCATGGCGGTAAAGAAGATATACAGGGGCACATAGCGTTTGGCGGCTTCAAGCGGATTGTCGGCATTGAAGATCAGCCGTTGCACGCTGATGAAGGTGAAGTAGGCCAGTACGCCGGACAGGGCGGGAGTCACAATCCAGGAGCCGATGATACCGAGCACCATGGTCCACTGAACGGCATCCGAACCCAGGGAGACCAGGGCAAAACCGATAATGGCGCCGAC